>NZ_CM001466.1:784543-882402 GCF_000231055.2 Saccharomonospora azurea NA-128
CCGGACGGCAGCACGGCGGGTCGGCCCTCCCGCGCGGCTCGGCACGCCTCGTGCAGGTCGGGCAGCAGCACCCGCCAGGAGACGCCGTCCACCGCCAGATGGTGGGCCACCACGAGCAGCCGGTCCGGCTCGCCCGACGGAGTGCGGACGAGCGCGAGGCGCAGCACGGCGCCGGTCGAGGGGTCGAGCTCCCCGGCGAGCCGCTCGGCGATCGCGGCGAGGTGGTCCTGTGTGGACTCGGTCGGCTCGGTGACGGCGTCGACCATGTCCCCGGCGTTCACGGCCTCCGCGGACAGCACCTCCAGCTCGCCGGGGTACGCCTTCCACCGCAGCCGCAACACGGCGTGCCGAGCCAGCACCGTTCGTACCCCCGCCACCAGCTCGGCGACCGTGGGCGACGAGGACACCGACACCGCGGTCCACTGGGCGTACCCGGCCACGACGCGCGGGGCGGGATGCGGCTCGGTCAGCCCTCGCACGATGGGCGGTGCCGGAACCGGCCCCACGGGGTCGTCCGCCACCGCCGCGACCACGGTCGAACGCTCGACCAGCCGCCGCGCGAGCGAGCCGAGATCGCGACGCACCAGCAGGTCGCGCGGTCGCAGCTCGAACCCGGCCGAGCGCAGCCTGCTGCTCACGGTGATGGCCGAGATGCTGTCGCCACCGAACGAGAAGAAGTCGTCGTCGGGGCTCACCTCGTCCAGCCCGAACATCTCGGCGACGATCGCGCACAGGATCCGCTCCCGCTCGGTCGCCGGGGCCCGGCCTGTGCGCGAGAGCTGCGGCACCGGCAGCGCGGCCCGGTCGAGCTTGCCGTTGACCGTGCGCGGCAGCGCGTCCAGCACGACGACCGAGGCGGGGACGAGGTGGTCGGGAAGGTGGTCGGCGAGCGCCTCGCGAACCGATTCCGGCGTGAGCTCACCGTCGCGCTCCGGCACGACGTAGCCGACCAGCCTCGGCCTTCCCGTCTCGTGGCGCAGCACCGCCGCCGCGGCACTGACATCGGGCAGGGCGCCGAGCGCGGCTTCCACCTCGCCCAGCTCCACGCGATGGCCGCGGATCTTGACCTGCCCGTCGGCCCGGCCGAGGTAGACGAAACCCCGGTCCGGCACCCAGCGGGCCAGATCGCCGGTGCGATACATCCGGGCGCCCGCTTCTCCTGGCGTGGCAAAGGGGTCGGCGACGAAGCGCTCCGCCGTGACGCCGGGCCGGTTCAGGTATCCGCGCGCGAGCTGGGGGCCCGCCAGGTACAACTCCCCCACGACGCCGGGTGGCACGGGGCGCAACGCGGTGTCGAGCAGGTAGACGCGCATCCCGTCGAGTGGGTGACCGATCACGGGTTCGCCCTCGTCGAGCACCGCACTGACACTGTCCACCGTGGCCTCGGTCGGCCCGTACATGTTGCGGGCGGCGACCCCCGAGGCGACGACCCGCTCCCACAGCGCGGGCGGGGTCGCCTCGCCACCGAGGATCAGCAGTGCCGGGCGGTGCGCGCCGTCGAGCAGTCCGGCGTCGACCAGTGGCGCGGCCAGCGACGGCGTGGTGTCCACGACGTCGACCCGGTCGGCGGCGTAGGCGGCCAGCAGCAGGTCGACGTCCTTCGTCACGTCGGCGTCGTAGAGGTGCAGTTCGTGCCCGCACAGCAGCCACGACAGCTGGTCGAGCGACGAGTCGAACGCGAACGAGTACGTGTGGGCGACCCGCAGTCGGCGGCCCACGGCGACGGCGGTCTCGGCGACGAACGTCTCACGGTGGTGGTGCACGAGCGCCCGCAGTGCGGCGACCGGCACCTGCACGCCCTTGGGTGTCCCGGTCGATCCGGAGGTGTAGATGACGTAGGCGAGGTGCTCGCCCCGGCGCGGCGCCGCGAGTTCGTGCGGCGCGAGCGGTGCGGTCGGCAACGCGGACAGCTCGGCGGCGATCTCGAGGTCGTCGAGGGACAGCCTCGGTATGGCGTCGTCCGGCGCGACGGTGCCGCGCGTGGTGAGCACGAGCGACGGTCGAGCGTCGGCCAGCAGCGCGCGCAGGCGCTGGGCCGGGTGTTCGAGGTCGAGCGGGAGGAACCCGGCGCCCGCGTCCAGGACCGCGAGCAGCGCCACCACCGTGTCGATCGACCGGGGCAGTGCGAGGGCCACGACGTCCTCGGCGCCGACGCCGCGCGCTCGCAGGAGGCGGGCGAGCCGGTGCACCCGAGCGGCCAGGTCGGCATAGGTCACGCGGCTCTCGCCGTGCTTGATCGCGATGTCGTCGCCCCGCGTCGTGGCGAGCTCGTCGAGCAGCTCACCCGGATCGCGTGGAGTCCCGGACGGGGCGGGCGGGGTCCAGGCGTCGAGGAGGCTGCGCCGCCGCTGCGGTGCGAGCAGCTCGACCTGCCCCACCGCGGGCCGCGCCGGGGCGCACAGGTCGGTGAGCAGGCGGCGCATCGCGGCGAGCCGCTCGTCGACGGACTCCTGGTCGTGGGTCGCGGCGTCCACCTCGAACCCGAGCAACAGGCCGCCGTCGCGGGTCGGCAGCACGCTGAGCCCCATGTCCTCGGGCGGACCACCCGCCACGTTGCGCATGACCCCGGTCGCCCCGGCGAAGTCGAGCGTCAGGTCGAACGCCTTGAGGTTCACCCCGCGCCCGTGCAGCAGCGCGCCCGCCCCGGGCACCGCCAGGTCACGTGGCAGGTTCTCCCCGCGGTAGCGCTGGTGGGCGCGCATCTCCCGCATCGCCTCCGCGACCCGGTGCGCCAGCACGTCCAGGCGATCACCGCTGTGGACGTCGACGCGCAGCGGCAGCACGTTCACGGCCATCCCCGGCGTACGCAGCTCCGCGGCGCTCGTGCGGCACATCAGCGGGAGCGCGAACACCACGTCGGTGTGCCCGAGCACGCGGTGCAGGAACGCCGCGTAGCTCGCCAGCAGCGCATCGCCCCAGGTCACCTTCACCTCGTCGGCGAACGCGCGGAGGGCGGCGACCTCCTCCGGCGGCAGCACCGTCCGAGCGGACACCGTGGCGGTGGGTGGTTCGGCCCGACCGGAGGTCCACTCCCCGATCTCGGGCAGGGGCGTGAGGCGGTCGACCCAGTAGGCGCGGTCCCGCTCGGCGCGGTCGCTGGCCAGGTACTCGCGGTCGGCGCGAACGAACTCGGCGAACGTGCTGAACGACGAGGGCGGCAGCGGCTCGTCCCGCACCGCCGCGGTGTAGCGGGCGGCGGTCCGGCGCGCGAGCATCGCCGCGCTGTATCCGTCGAAGACCAGGTGGTGACCCAGCTGGGTGTACCAGACCTCGCACTCCGACAGCCGGATGATCGTCTGCGAGTACAGTGGACGGTCCACCATGGCCCGGCACGCCTCCGCCGTGGCGAACCGCTCCCGCCGCACCAGCGCCTCGGCCGCCGCCACCGGGTCGGCGTCCCCGCTGACGTCCACCACCGGCGGCACGCTCACCGGGTCGGCGCAGACCCACTGACGCGGGCCGTCCGGTGTCTCCACGACGCGCAGCCGCAACGACTCCGCGTCGCCGACCGTCCCCACCATCGCCTCGGCGAGCCGTGCGACGTCGACGGGCTCGGAGCCCCGGATCTGCACCACGTCGCCGACGACGTAGTACGGCGACTCCGGCTCCAGGCGCTGCGCGTTCCAGATGCCGAGCTGCGCGCTGGTCAGCTCGAAGACCGTTCCGGCCGACGTCGACGTGACCGTGCGCGCGTGTCCCGTGCTCACTCTTCACTCCCTGGATCAAGCTGGTGCGATACGGCGGGCCTCGCCGGGCCGGCTCACTCGGGCACGACCATCGGGGTGCCCGTCACCGGGTCGGGCACGACGACGCTCGGCAGGTCGAAGACTTCCTTCAGCAGGCCGGTGTCGACGACGTCGGCGGGGCGGCCCTCGGCGACGACGCGGCCTTCCTTCATCGCGACGAGGTGGTCGGCGAAGCGGCAGGCCTGGTTGATGTCGTGCAGCACCGCGACGACCGTGCGCCCCTCGTCGCGCAGCGTGGCCAGCAGGTCGAGCAGGCGGTACTGGTGCGTGATGTCCAGGAACGACGTCGGCTCGTCGAGCAGCAGGTACGGGGTCTGCTGCGCCAGCACCATCGCCACCCAGACGCGCTGACGCTGCCCGCCGGAGAGCTCCTGCACCGGCCGTTCCGCCAGGTCGTCGACCTGCGCGACGCGCAACGCGTCGGCGACGGCCTGCTCGTCCTCGGGCGTCCACAGTGACAGCAACGACTGGTGGGGGAACCGTCCACGCGCGACGAGCTGGCCGACCTTGATGCCCTCCGGTGCCAGCGGATCCTGCGGCAGGAACGCCAGGAGCCGGGCCAGCCGCTTCGGCGCGTAGGTGCCGACGTCCTTGCCGTCGAAGGACACGCTGCCCTCGGTCGGTCGCAACAGCCGCACGAACGCACGCAGCAACGTGGACTTGCCGCACCCGTTCGGGCCGACCACGGCGGTGAAGGACCCGTCGGGCACGTCGAGGGTCAAGCGGGTCGACACCACCCGCTCGCCGTACCGCAGTGTCAGATCCCGCGCACGAAGCCGTGCGGTCATCTCCGCCTCACCTCCTGGGCCAGCAGCCACATCAGATAGCCGCCGCCGATCGCGGTCGTGACCACGCCGACGGGAAGGGACACCGGAGCCAGCAGCAGCTGCGCGAGGAGATCCGCGGTCTGCAGCAGCACCGCTCCGGTCAACGCGGCGGGAAGCACCGCGATCCCGGGCGCCCGCGCGAGCCTGCGCCCGATCTGCGGCGCCGCGAGGGCGATGAACACGATCGGGCCCGCGACAGCGGTGACGGTCGCGGTGCAGCCGACGCCGATCAGCACCAGCAGCAACCGGAGGCGATCGAGCCCGACACCGGTGGCCACGGCCACGGCGTCACCCAGCGCCGACTGGTGCATCGACTGCACCACGAGCGCCATCGCCACCAGCAGCACGCCGATCACCGTGAACGGCACCGCGACGTCCGCCCAGTCGATGCCGTTGAGGGAACCCGAGCTCCAGCCGACGGCGGCGATCGCGACTTCGAGCTCCGCCCTCAGCACGAGCCACGAGTTGAGCGCGGTCACCATCGCGTTGACCGCGATGCCGATCACGACGAGCCGGAGCCCGGACAGACCGTTCGACCGCGACAGCAGGTACACGACGGTCGCGGCCACGAGCCCACCGACCACCGAGCTGAACGCGAGCTGCACCGACGAGCTCGCCAGCAGCGTCATCGCCACCAGCGTGCCCGTGTACGCGCCGGCGTCCAGGCCGATGACGTCCGGGCTGCCCATCGGGTTGCGGGTGATGTTCTGGAAGATCGCACCCGCGACCCCGAGAGCGGCCCCGAACACGATAGCGGCGACCACCCGCGGCAGCCGCCACTCGAGAATCACCACACTCGGGTCGGTGCCGACCAGGGCGGCCAGCACCTCGCCGGGACTGCTCCACGTCGAGCCGTAGGAGAGGCCGGCGAATCCGAGCAGGAGGATGACGACGGCGAACACACCGGACAGCACCAGCGTGCGCCGCTCGACGACGAGAGCACGGCCCCGCAACCGCAGTGCGACCGTGCTTGCCGATCCGCTCACAACGATCCCGCCCCGTAACGCCGAACGGCCCAGATGAGCACCGGTCCACCGAGGAACGCGGTGACGATCGCGACGGGAACCTCGCCCGTGGGCAGCAGCACCCGGGAGAGCGTGTCGGCGGCCAGCATGAGGATCGGACCCGCGATCATGGAGTAGCCCACGAGCCACGGCACCGAACCCGCGGCCAGACGGCGCAACAGGTGAGGCACGATCAGGCCGACGAACAGGATCGGTCCGGCCACCGCGGTGGCCGCCCCCGCCAGCACCGTGATCGCGACGAGGGTGAGTGTGCGCACGCGGGCCACGTCGGCGCCCAGGGTCTGCGCGACGGCGTCGCCGAGCGCGACCGCGTTGAGCGTGCGGGACAGGAACACCGCGCCGATCAGGGCGAGCACGATCGCGGTCACCGGCAGGGTGAGGTCGGTCTGCTCACGTCCGGCCAGCGACCCGACGGCCCAGAACCGGTACCGGTCGAGCGTGTCCGGCGACATCATCCGGATGCCCAGCGACAGTCCCTGAAGCACCGCGCTGAACGCGACACCGGCCAGCAGGAGCCGCAACGTGGATCGGTGTCCGACCGCGTAGACCAGCAGCGTGGCGAGCACCGCGCCGAGCACCGCGGCGACGAGTTCCCCCCACGCCGTCACGGCGACCCCGAGCGCGGCTCCCACGGTGAGCGCGAATCCGGCGCCCTGGGTGACGCCGAGGACGCCGGGTTCGGCGAGCGGGTTGCGGGACAACGTCTGGATCAGCGCCCCGGACACCGCGAGTGCGGCGCCGACGGCGATGCCGAGGAGAGTGCGCGGCACGCGCACGTCACGCACGACGAGATGGTCGGCGGAACCGTCGAACGCGAACAGCGCCCGCAGCACCTCGCCCGGCGCCACGGGGTGCGCGCCGATCGCGACACTGGCGACGCACGCCGCCGCCAGCACCACCACACCCGCGGCGAGGACACCCACGCGGGTCGTCCTCGCCGCGGTGCGGACAGCCGAGGCCGTGACCGTCACTGTTCCAGCAGGGGCGCGAACGCCTCGTCGAGCGCGTCCAGTGCCAGCATCGCCTGCCCGTAGGTGGCGGCCTCGGTGTAGCGGATCGGGAAGGTCATCTCCTTCTTCACCGCGGGCAGGTTCCGCCACAGCTCGGACTCGGTCACGTACTTCACCGGCTCCGGCAGCGAGCCGTCGGCCTCGACGGTGTAGGTGATGGCGTCCGCCTCGGTGAACGCCGAGGGCAGCTCCTCGATGGACGGGTACTCGCTGACCGCGCGGGAACCTTCGCCCTTCTCCTTCACCTCGCCGTAGTAGTGGCCGCCGATGTCGTTGACGATGTTGGTGCCCCACGAGCCGTCGAACTCGCGCTGGAAGTTGCCGTTCTCGACCTCACCGTAGGAGCCGACGTGGGCGAGCTTGAGCGACGGCAGGACGTCCTCGTACTTCTCCGCCAGCTCGGCCGCCTTCTTCTCGTACTCGGCCTTCAGCGCGTCGAAGTTCTCCAGCGCGCCCGCGGCGTCGGCCTGCTGGCGCGACAACTCGCGCCAGGCCCCCGGCACGGTCGGTCCGATGGCGACGACCGGAGCGATCGACTCCAGGCGCTCGACGTCGACGTCCTTGAGCACCGGAGCCGGTACCCCGATGACGATCAGGTCGGGCTCGGCCTCGGCGATGGCCTCGTAGTTCGTCTCCGCCGCCGACTCGCCGGCGACCTTCGGCAGCTCGTCGTAGGTGGCGCGGTCCTCGTCGCTCATCATCGGCTCGCCGCGCTTCCACGTGGAGATCCCGACCAGCGGGGCCTCGGCCTCGATCAGCGCCGGGACCGCGTACCCGGTGGCGACGACCCGCTGCGGGTCGGCGGGGATGGT
This sequence comes from Saccharomonospora azurea NA-128, assembly GCF_000231055.2. Classification (GTDB taxonomy): domain Bacteria; phylum Actinomycetota; class Actinomycetes; order Mycobacteriales; family Pseudonocardiaceae; genus Saccharomonospora; species Saccharomonospora azurea. The sequence continues at coordinate 791,964 of NZ_CM001466.1, forward strand.
GACGTCGCCGTTGTCCGCGGCGAACACCCGCGTCGCGCCGTCCTGTGCGGACGCCTCGTCGTCCGCGCCGGCGCCGCACCCTGCCACCGTCGCGCCGAGCGCGAGCACGGTGGCCGCGACAAGGGTTCTGGTCCTGGCGGTCCTCGACAGGCGGGGGAAGCTGACTCGTGACATCGGTCAATGTCCTCGGTGTTCCAGGCAGGCCGCATCGGCCCGGCACGGTTGGGGAAGGGTCGTGGCGCCGAGGGTCGGCGCCGGGGTCGTCAGTGGTCGGCGTGGACCGGCTGCTCGGCGTGGTCGTGCTCGTGGTCGTGGTCGTCGTAGTCGGCGACGCCGCGCTTCCAGTAGCCGGTGACGTCGTAGTCGTGCGGGGCGAGGCGCAGCTCGTGGCGGGCCCACCGGCGCAACGGCTTGATCGAACCTGCTTCGCCGGCCACCCACACGTAGGTCCGCTCGTCGGGCGAGACGGGCAGCGCGCGCACGGCGCGTTCGAGCAGATCGGTGGTGCCGGGTGCCCGGTCACCGCGGTGCAGCCAGCGCACCTCGACCGCCTCGGGGCGCCGGAGCTCGATCTCCTCTTCCGGACCCGCCACCTCGATGACGGCCCACCCCGCCGCGGTCGGGGGCAGCGCCTCCAGCCAGCGGGCGATCGCGGGCAACGCGGTGATGTCTCCCGCCAACACGTACCGGTCGTAGACGAAGGGCACGATCAGGCCACCGGGCGGCCCGGCGACGTGCACCTGCTCCCCCGGCCGCACCGAACGAGCCCACTCGGACGCCAGCCCGCCCGGGTGCAGCGCGATGTCGATGTCGAGCTCACCGGTCACCGGGTCGTACGCGCGGACGGTGTACTCGCGCGCCGTCGGCGACGGCCGGGGCCAGCGCAGCATCAGCCCGTTCGGCTCGGGCAGCCGGGTCACCCCGTCGGAGTCGGGGAAGATGAGCTTGACGTGCTCGTCGGGAGAGTGGGCCTCGAACCCCTGCGTTCCCTCGCCACCCACCGTGACCCGGATGAGCCCGGCTCCGAGGGCGGAGGTCCGGACCACTTCGGCCGTGCGGATGCGGATCGGGTAGCCCACCTTCTCGGCGACGGCGCCCGCCCGGACCTCGGCGATGCGGTCGAGGTGGCGGTGCCGGTGGTCGACGCGGGTCATGCCGCCACCTCGCCGGTGACGACGGAGATCCAGTGCGCGAGCTCGGGGCGCTCGGCGAGGTCCGGGTACTCCACGGTCGCCCCCGCCGCCCGCCAGCGGTCGATCAGGCTCATGATCCGGATCGAGTCCAGGCCGAGATCCAGCAGGCTCTCCTCCGGATCGATCGATCCCGGATCGCGGCCCAGCAGCTCCGCCACGTCGGCGCGCACACGCTCGGCGGTCAGAGGGGACTTGTCGTTCATTCAGCTCACTCCTGTGGTCATCTCGACCGCGAGGGCGGTCCGGACGTCGGCGGTGGTGGTGACCACGCCGCAGCGCGACGCGACGTAGTCGCACGCCTGGTCGTGGTGGGTGCGGGAGAAGTCGGCGACGGCGTCGGCGACGAGGAACGGCTGGACGTCCCGCATGAACGCCTCGACCGCGGTCGCCTGGCACCCGATGTGGGCGTAGACGCCGGTGACGACGAGCTGGTCGCGGCCCGCGGCGGCCAGCAGCTCGGCCAGCGCGCTGCGCTGGAAGGCGCTGTAGCGCCACTTGACCAGGACGACGTCGTCGGCGGCCGGTGCGAGTTCGTCGACGACGTCGGCCGCGCCCGGATCGGCGTCGATGACCGCGCCGATGCCGTCGCCCCAGAACTGCGTCAGCAGCCCGCGGTCGGCGGGGTTCTGGTGGCCCGGCTGCGCGGTGTAGAACACGGGCACGCCGCGCTCGCGGCACTCGGCGGCGAGCGCGGCGGTGTTCGCCACGACCTCGGGGATCGGCGCCCCGGCGTAGGGGGCGAGGAAGTAGCGCTGCATGTCGTGGATCAGCAACGCCGCCCGGGACGGATCGACCCGCCAGTCCACCCGTCCTGCCGGCAGTTCCGCCGCGCCGGGCAGGGCGTACGGCTGGATCGTCGGGAGGGACACCCGCATCACCTGTTCCTGGCCTGGGCCGCCAGCGCGGCCCGTAGTTCACGTTTGCTCGTCTTGCCGACACCGGTGACCGGGAACTTCTCGACCACGATCACCAGGTCCGGCACCTTGAAGGCCGCGATACCGCGCTCCCGCACGAACCGGCGCAGCTCGGCCTCACCCGGGCTCGCGCCGTCGGTGGGCACGACGTACGCGCAGGTCCGCTCGCCCAGGTACTCGTCGGGCACGCCGACCACCGCGGCGTCGAGCACGTCGGGATGGGCGATGAGGTGGTTCTCGACCTCCTCGGCCGAGACCTTCTCCCCGGCCCGGTTGATCTGTTCCTTGGCCCGCCCCACGACCTCGAGGTGCCCGGACGGGTGGCGCCGCACGAGGTCACCGGTGCGGTAGAACCCGTCGGAGGTGAACGCCGTGGCGTTGTGCTCGGCGGCGCGGTAGTACCCGCGGATGGTGTACGGCCCGCGGGTCAGCAGGGCACCCACCTCGCCGGGAACGACCTCGTCGGTCGAGGCGGCGTCCGGGTTGTCGGGGTCGACGACCCGGATCTCGTCGTCCAGCGAGATCGGCCGGCCCTGGGTGCCGAGGACGAGCTCGTCGGGGTCGTCGAGCCGCGTGTAGCAGACCAGGCCCTCGGCCATGCCGAACACCTGCTGCAGGCGGCAGCCGAGCGCGGGCCCGATGCGTTCGGCCAGTTCCCGCGCGCACTTCGCCCCGCCGACGAGCAGCACCTCCAAACTGGACAGATCGTGTTCGGTGCGGGCCGCGGCCTGCACCCACGCCGCCGCCAGCGGGGGCACCACCCCGCTGATCGTCACCCGTTCCGACTCGATCAGCCGGAACGCGACGCCGGGGTCGGGACGGGGAGCGAGCACCGTGGTCGCCCCGGCGTGGAGGGCACCGAGCACTCCCGGGGAACTGAGCGGGTAGTTGTGCGCGACCGGCAACGCCGCGAGATACACGCTGTCCGGCCGCAGCGCGCAGATCCGCGCACTCTCCCGCACGCTGTAGAGGTAGTCGTCGTGGGTACGCGGGATCAGCTTCGACAGCCCGGTGCTGCCGCCGGACAGTTGCAGGAACGCCACGCCCTCCGGGTCCGGGTCCGCGAACTCCCGGGGCGGTGCCTCGCTCAGCTCGGTGAACTCCGGCGAGCCGACCACGAGGACCTCCCGCACGCTCGCGACGTCGTCGGCGACCTCCCGCGCGGTGGCGGCGTGGTCGTGGCGCTCGTGCTCGGCGACGGTGATGATCGCGCTCGCCTCCGCCTTCTCGGCGAAGTGGCGCAACTCCGTACGGCGGTGCGCGGGAAGCGTGAACACCGGCCAGGCGCCCAGGCGCCACAAGGCGAAGATCACGGAGACGAACTCCGGCCGGTTCGGCAGCTGCACGAGCACCCGGTCGCCCGCCCCGATGCCGCGACCGGCGAGGCCGGCGGCCAGGCGGTGCGCCCGGTCGTCGAGGTCGGAGTAGGTCCATCGGGCGGGGACGCCGTCGCTCTCCCCGACCACCGCGGTGCGGTGCCCGTACGCGGCGGCGAGCGTGGTCAGCAGCGCCCCGAAGGTCTGCCCGCGCCAGTGGCCCGCGGCCCGGTAGCGTGCCGCCACGTCGGCGGGCCAGCCGACGTGGTCCGGACCATCGGGATGTCCGGCGCTCACGAGGTCTCCTCCGCGTCGAGCGCACCGAGCAGCGTGCGGAACTTCGCGCTCGTCTCGGCGAGTTCCGCGGCGGGGTCGGACCCCGCGACGATCCCGGCGCCCGCGAACACGCGCACCGTGCGATCGCACACCTCCGCGCAGCGGATGGTGACCACCCACTCGCCGTCACCGTCCGCGTCGGTCCACCCGACGAGACCGGAGTAGTACCCGCGGTCGTGCGGTTCGAGCTCGGCGATGAGGTCGCGGGCGAGGCCGGTCGGCGTGCCGCACACCGCGGGCGTCGGGTGCAGGGCCTCGGCCAGCCCCAGCGACGACGCGGCCGGGTCGCGCGGGTCGGCCAGTGTGCCCGTGATGCGGGTCGAGAGGTGCCACATGGTCGGCGTTCCGATCACCTCGGGTTCGGCCGGGACCTGCAGGTCCGCGCAGAACCGGCCGAGCACCTCGCCCACCTGGGCGGCCACGTGGGCGTGCTCGCGCCGGTCCTTGTCCGACGTGAGCAGGTCCGCGATCCGCCTCCGGTTCTCCGCCTCGTCGTCACTGCGGGGCCGGGAGCCCGCCAGCGGATTGGCGACCACGGTGGCGCCCCGGCGCGACACCAGCAGTTCCGGGCTGGCCCCGACGAGGGTGCGCGGTGCCCGGTCCCCCGGCTCGGTGATGTCGACGGCGAAGGCGTGGGCCGCCGGATTGGCCTGGACCATACGTCCGAGCAGCCGCGGCACGGGGACGGGCTCGGGGGCGGTCAGCTCCAGCGACCGCGCGAGCACGACCTTCTCCAGGTCGCCCCGGCCGATCCGGCGGAGCGCCTCCACCGCGGCCGCGATGTAGTCCTCCCGCGCGGGACGAGGGGCGATCGTCCAGGGACCGAGCGCGCCCGCCGCACCGCCCGGGAGACCGGACCCGGGCGGGCCCGCCCTCCGCACGACGGCCGGTATCACCAGGCTGGCGTCGGAGTCCGGGCGGAATCCGATCGCTCCCACGACGATCGGCTCGGACTCCCCGTCCGCGACCGCCGACTCCAGCGCCGCCGCCACTCCTTCGGCGCGCCGGCCGGGATCGGTCCGGACGATGGCGCGCACGCCGTCCGCGAGGACGGTGCCGCTCGGCGAGGAGTAGTAGAACGATCCGGGCAGATACGCGGCCAGGAGGTCGGCCGCCCGGTAGCCGGGCACCGGCCGCGTCAGCACGGACGACGACACGTCACCACCCCCAACAGTTCGTATGGTTAGCCTTACCTAACCAGGAATCCCACTCGGCGACAAGGCGACGTTCACGGGAAACGAGGAGACCCGCCTCACACCGAGGAGCGGTCGGCGTTTTTCCCTGGAAACAGCGACTTTCGGCCCATCGTGGCGACACAGTGGACACACGGGCACGCCGGAGACAGCAGAGCCGGCGAAGCGGCACGCCGACGCTCGGCCACGTCGAAGACTCCACCATTTCGGACAGTTCGGACACCGCGGACCGGGCCGCCCGCGCCGATGGTGCCGATGGTGGAGACCACGCTCGCCACGCGCCGACCTCCCTTCGCCGACCCAGACAGCACCATGATCATCCAGCTGTAGGAAAGGCTAACCTAATTCCACGGGGCGCGAAAGGCGCCGTGTCCCCCACAGGCCGGGAGGTCACCCGAGCGCCGGTCCCCCGGTCCGCACCGACGCGAGGGGCGGGCTTGTGACCGCGCGCACCGAGACGGACGGGCGACCCGGCGCGGGGGCCACTGCCGATCGACACTGGCGGTATGTTCCACTCGCCGGTCATCCTCGCCCTGGACCTCCTGGGGACGTTCGCGTTCGCTCTGAACGGCGCCCTGACCGCCGCCCGGGCGTCCCGTCTGGATCTCGTCGGCGTCCTGGTCCTGGGCATGGTCACCGCCCTCGGCGGAGGGATGATCCGCGACATCCTGCTCAACGTGCCTCCGGCCACGTTCGGCGACCTCCGTTACCTGGGCCTGGCCGCCGGCGGCGCCCTCGTCGCGTTCGTCCTGAGCGTGGAGCTCGAGCGCTACACGCGGCTCATCAACGTCTTCGACGCGATCGGGTTGAGCGTGTTCTGCGTGACCGGCATGAGCAAGGCCCTCGAAGCCGGAATGGGCAGTGTGCAGGCGGTCATTCTCGGCGTCATCACGGCGGTGGGCGGCGGAACACTGCGCGACGTGGCGGTGATGCGCGTTCCCACCGTGCTCACCAGCGACTTCTACGCCGTTCCCGCGCTCGTGGGAGCGGCCCTCGCCGCGACGGCCGTCGGCCTCGGCCTCCACGGACTCGTCGCCGCACTGGTACCCGCCGCGGTGGCCTTCACCATCCGCATGCTCGGCATTCGCTACAGCTTCCGGGTGCCTCAGGTCCGCGAAGGTAGAGCGCGGTCCGACCACGACCGGCCTCGCAAGCGGCGTCGGGGCCGCAAGCGCCGCGACACCGACACCGACACCGACACCTGAGAGCTCTCCGGCTCACCGGCCTGCACCCCACACCGCCGAGGTGCATCCTGGATCCGGAGCCGACCCTCGTTCGCCCCGTGCGGGCCGATTCCGGGAGAGCGTATGTCACGTGAGACACGAGCCTCGGCCGTCCTGGCCGGCCCCGACGAGGTGCGGTCGTGGCAGGAGGACCTCTACCGCCACCTGCACGGCTGGTCGGCGAGCGAGGACTTCAGCGACCTGGTCGGCAACCACGGCATCGCCTACAGCTACTGGGGCATCGGCGGTATCGATCCCGAGCAGTACGACCGAGCGGCCCGCGAGGGACGGCTCGGACAGGACATCCCGGCCAACCACTCGCCGGGCTTCGCCCCCGCGATCCAGCCCACTCTCGACGTCGGGACGCAGGCGCTGGTCGTGGCCGCCCTCGAATGGTTGTAACCCTTTTTCACGGTCACCGACACACCCTCGACGCTTCTCGACGTCGTGTCGCCGCAGCCCGCTGACCTGCACCTCAGCGCGCCTGCAGATGAGTTTCTCCCATCCGACTAGCCCGTTCGGCTCACGACTTTCGATGGCAGGCAATCGGCAGGGCTTTGTCTAAAGTTCACCCGATTGTGTGTCTTATCCGGACGAGGATCCGGAACCGAGCCGGAGGTGGCATGTCCCGCTTCAGACCCCTGCTGCTGCCCACCGCACTGGCGGTCGGCCTCAGCACCGTCCTCGCCGCGCCCGCGGCGAGTGCCCAGTCGCCCGCCGAGGCGGAGTGCGACACCACGAGTGCGCCCTACAACTACGTCGTGCTGTACCAGCCGCGCACGCCGCAGGCGCAGGTCGACGCCGAGTTGACCGCCAAGTGCGGTGACCGGGTCGCCTACTACCCGGAGATCGGCGTGGCCGTCGCGAGCTCCCGCAACGCCGACTTCGCCGACCTCGTCGGAGTCCACCGGGCCTACTCGGGTGCGCGCGAGGTCGCTCACCCGGCCACCACGGGCGCCGCCGCGGCACGCGCCCAGGCGCGCGCGGAGATCGAGACCGAGGAGACCGTCGAGGTCGTCACCACCACGGATGTCTCCGCCGAACAGTGGGACATGCGGATGATCAAGGCTCCGCAGGCGAACGCGATCGACGAGGGCAGCTCCTCGGTGACCGTGGGCGTGCTGGACTCGGGCATCGAACCCACTCACCCGGCGCTGGTCGGCGCACTCGACCCGACGACGTCGGCCGGATGCAACACCGGCGCGCCCGACACCGACCCCGCGGCGTGGGCACCGACGACCTCCGACCACGGCACGCACGTCGCCGGCACGATCGCGGGCAAGGACACCGCCCGCGGGTTCACCGGCATCGCTCCCGGCGTGCGCATGGCCTCGGTGAAGGTCGTCAACGACGACGGCTACATCTTCCCGGAAGCCGCCGTCTGCGGGTTCATGTGGGCGGCCGAGCACCGTTTCGACGTGACCAACAACAGCTACTACGTCGACCCGGGGATGTTCTACTGCCCAACGCAGCCCGGCGACGCCGCCGCCTACGAGGCCGTGCGGCGCGCTGTCGCGTACTCGCACCAGCGCGGCGTGCTGAACGTGGCCGCCGCGGGCAACAGCGGCTTCGACCTCACCGACCCGCCCGCCGACGACCCCAACCGGGGACACGCGGTGGACGCCGGCTGCAAGATCCTGCCCAAGAGCCTCGACGACGTCGTGACCGTGTCCGCGGTCGGCTACGAGGGCACCAAGTCCTCGTACAGCAACTACGGCTCCGGCGAGGTCGACGTGACCGCGCCGGGCGGGGATCGCGCACAGTTGCCGCCGGAGGGCGAGGGCGCGGGCTGCCCGGTGTCCAGTGTGTTCGGTGGCGAGTACGGCACCAAGTGCGGAACGTCGATGGCCGCGCCGCACGCCGCCGGGGTGGCCGCGCTGATCGCGAGCAAGCGTCCCCACCTGCCGCCGAAGGCCGTCGCGGCGCTCCTGCGCGCCAAGGCCGACAGCGTGGCGTGCGACGGCGCCGAGGACTGCACCGGGCCCGCCGCGAAGAACTCCTTCTACGGCCACGGCCTCGTCGACGCCCTGGCCGCCGTGAGGTAGTCGCGAGCGAGCCGGTCGACGGCAGGGCCGTCGGTGTCCCCCGCGGTGAGGACGACGGAGGACACCGGCGGCCCTACGACACGCGCGACGGTCCCGCGTAGCGGCCGGTCACCACGGGGAAGTCGGTGATCCGGCGGCACCCCGGTTCCGCATCGCACAGCGGGCCGATCAGGTTCACCACCCTCGCCGCGTTGAGCCGCATCATGTTCTCCACTCCGAGATGGGCGAAGTCCACCGCGAGGTCCGGGTCGCCGGACACGCGGACGCTCAGTTCGGGGTCGTCCTCGCGCTGCTGCCAGCCGTCACCGAGTCCCAGATCCGCGGCGTGTTCGATCACCGTCGTGTGCCACGGCTCGTCGTCGACGAAGCCCGTGAACTCGAAGCGCATGGCCGCCGCGGTGCCTTCCGGGATCGTGATCCCGCTGGCGGGCAGGTGCAGCTCCCGAGGGGCGGGCAGGATCTCCCACCCGGTGGTGCGGAAGTCGGTCAGCCGCGCTCCCAGGGTGTCGGCCACCAGGTGGGCCGCCTGGTACTCGTACCAGTGGAACGCCTGCGTCAGCATGGCGCCCCGCTGACTCTGCTCGCCGCACTCCTCGACAGGCGAGCCGAATCCGAGGATCCGGAGGACCTCCTTGCCCTCGTAGTCGCGGTGGAGGTTGCGCTCCCGCGTCCAGACGCGCCGCACCGACCCCGTGTAGCCGGACAGCACCAGCGGCAGGACGTCGTTGAGCAGACCGGGCATGTTGCCACCGCCGGTCAGCGACACCCCGCCCTCCCGGCAGGCCGCCTCCAGCTCCTCGTAGCCGGGGAGGCCGCGCATGTCGAAGCCACCGGCGAGCGTCAGGACGTTCTTGCCCGAGCGCAGGATGCGCACCACCAGGTCGTGGTCCCAGAACGGCGGGTTCAGCAGGACACAGTCGGCGTCCAGGGCGAGCACGGCGTCCACGTCCCGTGTGGCCGTGACGCCGATCGGGCCGATGCCCGCCAGCTCACCGGCGTCCACGCCGTCCTTGCCCGGCGTCTGCGTGACCACCGCCGCGAGTTCGCAGTCCTCGCGCTCGGACAGCAGTCTGATCTGGTGCTTCGCGATCGCACCGGTGTACCACTGGATCACCCGATACACGGGAACCTCCTCGGTCGGTCGTCACGTCCATTCCCCGCTCACCGGGCGACGTCGAGAGCGAGCTTGCCGACGGTGCGGCGCGCGCACAGGTCCTCGTGCGCTGCTCGCGCCTCGGCGAGCGGGTACACGCCGCCGCACACCACACGCAGGCGCTGCGACGTCACATGGTCGTACAGCTCGCGCAGCGCGGTCTCCAACAGTCCCGGTTTCGTCGTCGCGTGTTCGAGCACGAAGCCGCTCACGGTCGTCGAGGAGTCCATCAGCTCCGGCAGTCCCACCGGCGGCGGCAGCGTGCGGCTCGCCATGCCGTAGCAGATCAGCCGCCCCAGGGGAGCGAGCACGGCCCGGCTCTGCCGGGTGATCTCACCACCCGACATGTCCAGCACGATGTCCACACCGGACCCTTCGGTGACCTCGCGGACGGCGTCGGCGAAGTCCTCCCGGGTCGAGTCGACCGTCGCATCGGCGCCGAGGTCGCGGGCGAGCTCGCGTTTGGCCGGTGTACCGGCCGCGGCGATCACCCGGCCCGCTCCCGCGAGGACGGCCAACTGGACGGCGAGGCTGCCGACTCCCCCGGCAGCCGCCTGGACCAGCACGCTCTCACCGGGTCTGATCCGCGCGCTCTCGTGCAGGAGCAGCCACGCGGTCGTTCCCTGCACCAGCAGAGCGAGCGCGGAGAAGTCGTCGACCGCGTCCGGGATGTCCACGGGCATGGTCGCGTCGACGGCGACCCGCTCGGCATAGCCACCGTTCGGCACCGTCGCCGCGACTCGCCGTCCGTCCTCGGTGCGTCCCACCACCTCCATTCCCGGAATGACAGGCAGTCGCATTCCCGGGGATTCGGTCAATTCGGAATAGTGGGTGTCGCGGTAATTGATTCCGGCCAACGTCACGTCGACCAGCACTTGTTCTTCCGTCGGCTTCGGATCCGCGACGTCCGCGGTCCGCAACACTTCCGGCCCGCCGAAGGCGGTGATCTGGACGGCTCGCACGACGAACAGACTAAACCGGGTTCAACCGCGACGACCATCGTTCGTCGATCACGAACAGGGACCCCGCGAACCCTGGCGTCACGGACTTCCCCAGTGTCATCGGCACTTCTAGACTGTGCGCCGACCCGCTGCCCTGCGGAGAACCTCAGTGCGGCACATCCGACGAACGCAGTGTTTCCGAACAGACCTGGGCCGATCACCCCGAGAGGAATCCGATGTCCGTCACCCAAGACATTCTGCCGTTCGACCGAATTCCCGGACCCGAGGGAAACGTCCTGAGTGGATTGCTTCCCCAGTTCAACTCCGACCCGCTCGGACTGTTGACGGAGAGTTTCCGGCGCTACGGCGACCTCGTGGCGTATCGGTTCGGCCCGAAACTCGGACCGCTGAAGAAAACCATCATCGCCGCCTACCACCCGGACCTCGTACACCAGTTGCTGATGGAGACCGAGCGCACGTTCGGCCGGGACTCGGACGGTTTCCGCGCCACGCACGACCTCGTGGGTGACGGTCTCATGACCACGGAGGGGTCGTACTGGCGGCGGCGCAGGCACGTGCTCCAGCCGCTGTTCACGCCGAAGCGCGTCGCCCACTACACCGACCTGATGGCCGCGGAGGCCGAGCGCATCCTGGAGGAGCAGGACCGCCGGGTCGACCAGCGCCTCGACCTGCACCACGCCATGATGCGGTACTCACTGCGGGTCGTGGGCCGCGCGTTGTTCGGCACCGAGCTCGACGACGTGGAAGGTGAACTCCACGAGCTCATCCCGAAGGCCAACCGGGGCATCATGGCGCGCACGACGCAGATTCCCAAGTTGCCGTTGACCGTGCCCACGCCGACCAACCGGATGTTCCTGCGCACCAGGGAAGGGCTCTACGACCTCATCACCCGGATCATCGAGCGCAGCAGTGCCGCCGAGACCACGGGCAACGCCGACACGATCGTGTCGCGGCTGCGGGCGGCCCGGGACCCGGAGACCGGAGAGCCGTTGACGGAGCAGGAGATCCGCAACGAGGCGTTGCTGCTCTTCATCGCCGGCCACGAGACGACCGCGATGGGACTGACGTTCGGACTGCACCAGATCGGACGGCACCCCGAGGTGCAGCGCGAGATCGCGGCCGAGATCGACGCGCACCACGCCGAGGGTGGAACGGCCGCGGAGTACGCGCAGAACCGGGAGACACTCGGCCGGGCCGCACTGTCCGAGGGGTTGCGGCTCTTCCCGTCCGTGCACATGACCGAGCGCGTCGCGCGCGTGGACCTGGAGCTCGGCGGCTACCACATTCCGGCGGGGACCTCGGTCTTCGTCGTGCCGTGGGTGACGCACCGGCACCCGGAGTTCTGGCCGGACCCGGAGCGCTTCGACCCGACCCGGTTCGTCGGCGGCAAGCGCGACCGCCCCAAGTACAGCTACCTGCCGTTCGGCGGAGGTCCGCGCGTGTGCATCGGTGAGCACTTCGCGCTGCTCGCCTCGGGGGTTCTGCTGGAGGCCCTGCTGCGCAGGCACCGGATCGTCTCGCACGACGAGCGGATCTCGATGAAGGTGCTCAACAGCATCCGCCCCGACAAAGAGGTGTGGACCACGTTCGAGAAGCGGTGACCTCCTTTCCCGTCGACATCCTGTGAGGACAAAGCCATGCAGAAAACGCAGGCCACCCGACCCTTCTCCGAGATCGACGGGCCCCGCGGGCGCCCGTTCGTCGGCCTGGCTCCGGACTTCCTGCGCGATCCGATCTCCGTTCTGACCGAGGGTTTCGAACGCTACGGAGATCTGGTGGCGTACCCGTTCGGCCCGCGCCGCGGTCCGCTGCGCAACGTGGTCGTCGCGGCCTACCATCCGGACGCCGTCCAGTTCGTGCTCACCGAGACCGAACGCACGATCGGCCGTGGCCCGTCGAGCACCCGGGTGCTCGGCGAGATGATCGGGTCGAACCTGATGACCACCGACGGTGCCGAGTGGCGACGGCAGCGGCGCACGCTCCAGCCGCTCTTCACGCCTCGACGGGTCGCGCACTACACCGAACTGATGCACCGGGAGGCCGAGCGGATCGCCACCGAGGACGTCCCCGGCCCGGGCAGTGAGGTCGACCTCCACCTGCTGATGCTGCGCTACTCGCTGCGCATGGTGGGCGCGGCGCTGTTCAGCAGCAACATCGACCACATCGGCCCGGAGCTGCACCAGCTGATCCCGCTCACCAACGACCTGATCATCGCGCGGACCACCACACCGGTGCGGCTCCCGCTCGGAGTCCCCACCCGGAGCAATCGCCGCTTCGAGCGCGTGCACCGGCAGCTCTACTCCCTCATCGACCGCATCATCGCCCAACGGGACGGGCACCCGGCCGACGAGGAGCGCGACGACATCCTCACCCGGCTGCGCACCGCCCGTGACCCGGAGACCGGTGACGGCCTGTCCTCACAGGAGATCCGGGATCAGACTCTGCTCATGATGATGGCCGGGCACGAGACGACCGCCACCGCGTTGACGTTCGCCCTGCACCAGCTCGGCCGGTACCAGGACATCCAGGACGCCGTGGCCGGAGACGGTACCGACGGCACTGACGGAGCCGGTGGAACGGACCCGGTGTCGGTCGTGGACCACGCCCAGCGCAGGGACACGCTCACGCGGGCGACTCTGCTGGAGACGATGCGGCTGCACCCGCCGGTGTACATGACCGAGCACGCCGCCACCGAGGACATCGAGCTGGGTGGCCATCACATTCCCGCGGGCACCGCCCTGTTCCTCTCACCGTGGGTGACCCACCGGCATCCGGACTTCTGGCCGGATGCGGAACGGTTCGATCCGACACGGTTCCTCGGTGCGCAGGACCGCCACCGCTACGCCTACCTGCCGTTCGGTGGCGGCCCGCACGTCTGCATCGGCGAGCACTTCGCGCTCCTCGCCGCGACGGTCCTGCTCTCCACTCTCCTGCGGCACTACCGGATCACCGTGTCGTCGTCGGAGATCGCGATCCAGCAGACCGGCAACCTGCGTCCGGACGAGCCGGTCCTCGCCACGCTTCACCCACGCTGATCGCCGGGCTCCGCCACTGCCTCGCCGCCCAGCAGGCTCACCGAGCGCTGCCGGAGCAGGCGGGCAGTGGCGGAGAGCAGGTGCTCGGCGATCGCGTCGACGTGCCTCGAACGCCAGTCGCGGAACTCGGTCCCCGCGACCCACTCGTTGAAGGCACCCAGAGCCGGTCCGCAGTGCACGAGGAAGTCGACGGTCCGCCGTTCGTCTCCGCGCACGGCGAGGTCGTGACACGCGCCCAGGTAGCTCCGGAACACCAAGGCCATGCGCTGCTTGCCCGTGCGGGTCCAGTGCTCGACCTGGTCGGGCGCGGTGGCGCGCAGATTGTCGACGGCCTCCCGGTACGCCTCCGCGAACGGGCGGCGCAGTAGCGTCTCCTCGACCTGCGCCCGCACCGTCGGATCGGCCTCCTCGAACGAGTCGTGACGGCGCCACACGTCGTGCAGCTGCGCCGCGCGAGCGGGGAAGAACACTCCGCGCTTCATCACCTGCGCGTCCACGCCAAGCTCGAACATCTCGCGGTCCGCAGCGGCGGTGACGTCGTGCGCCTCGACGGCGAGCAGCATGTCCTTGACGACGTCGCTGGTCGCGGCCTCCACGGTGCACTGGTTGATCGAGCCGGTGAGCAGGAAGTCCGCTCCGAGCAGCAACGCCGACGCGGCGGCCTCGGGAGTGCCGATCCCACCGGCCGCACCCACGTGCACCCACTCGTCCGGCCCACGGTCACCGGTCAACTCGTCCCGCAACCGGCACACGGTCGGCAACAGGGTGGCCGGACTCCCGCCGACCCGCCTCCAGCCGTCGACCTCGACGCACAGATCCGTGGCCACGGGAACGGACAGGACGCGGTCGGCCTCCTCGGCCGACAGCTGTCCCTGCTCGCGCAGCTCGTCGACGATCCGCCGCGGAGCCGGCGACAGCAACGCCCGGGCGACGTCGGCTCTCGCGACCTTGGCGATGATGCGGCCTCCCTTCGCCCGGTACTTCACCAGCGCGGGCGTGATCTGCAGGAAGTCCGCGGCCTCCACCGTCCTCACCCCGAGGCGCAGGTACAGGTCGACCAGACGCAGTTCGTGACCCGGGTCGGCGTACTGGTACAGCAGGTTCGCGGCGAACGGCGCGTCGGCGCCGATGTCGTCGATCAGCGCGCGCAGCGTCTCCTCGACCCGGGCGAGAGGCAGGCCACCCGTCCCGTACGAGCCGAGGCACCCGGCCTTCGCCAGCGCCACGACGAGGTCCTTCGACGAGATCCCCCGATACATCGCGCCGGCGAGATAGGGCAGGCGCAAACCGTATCGGCGGCGGAAGCCCGCGGCTCCCAGTCGCTCCGGAGACAGCTCCCGGGGTGCCCAGGCCTCGACCGTCTCGCGGACCGGTACAGCCGTGGCGGGCGAGGCCGGTGCGTCGGCTTCGCGGGCGGCCGGCTGTTCGCGCGCGTCGGGGTGCGGGTCCACACCGAGCGACCGCGGCTCCACCGGTCGGTCGTAGGCCCCGACGTCGACCACACCGGCGTCGACGTGCCCGTTCGACGTGGCGGGAACGGGAGCCGGGGGCTCGACCAGCGGTGTGGCGAGCTCCCTGATCTTGCGGACGAGTTTCGTCAACACGGTGCCCGGGCCAAGCTCGTGGAACTCGAACTCCCCGAGGCCCATGAGGTAGCGGATCGACTCGGTCCAGCGCACCGCACCGGACATCTGGCGCGCCATGACGTCGGCGATACCGTGCTCGGGGTACGGCCGCGCGGCGACGTTCGAGATGACGGGTATGCGTGGCGGATACAGGGTGAACTCGTCCAGGAACGCCCGGAACGATCGAGCCGAGTCCTCCATGAACGGCGAGTGGAACGCGCCGCTGACCCGCAGTCGCGTGTAGAACGCGCCCCGTGTCTCGAACAGCGCCCTCGCGGTGTCGATCTGCTCCCGGTCACCGGTGAGGACGAACTGCTCCGGTGAGTTGTAGTTGGCGATGGTCAGCCCGGAGAGCTCCGGCCTGGCCAGCATCTCCTCGACCGTGTCCTCGTCGCAGCCCACCACGGCGGCCATACCGCCTCCGGTGGCCTGCGCCGTCAGCTCCGCTCGGCGGCGCACCAGCCGCAGTCCCGTCTCGAAGTCGAAGACACCCGCCGCGAACAGCGCGACGTACTCGCCGAGGCTGTGGCCGATGACGTAGTCGGGCGGCTCGGGATCCTCCGCCTGCCTGGCGAGATGGCTCAGTGCGCCCACCACGTAGAGCGCCGGTTGGGTGTACTGGGTCAGGCTGAGCTGTCGCTCGGGGTCGCGGAGGCACAGCTCGGCGATGGAATAGCCGAGCACGTCGTCCGCCTTGGCGGTGTACTCGCCGAAGGTGTCGAACAGGTTCTCACCCATGCCCTTCACCTGCGAACCCTGACCGGGAAATCCGTAGACCTTCATCGTGGTGCCTCTCTCGTCTGCGGGCAGGGGCTGACGAGGCCGGGCGTGGTGACGCACGTCGGCCAGCAACTGGAGGTTTCGTCCGAACGGGCTCAACAGCGGCAGAGAACGGGACTGTGATTCGGAGGCGAGGTTGGCTCTGGCGAAGTTGTGCAACGTCCCCGACGGACCGAGGTCGAGGTAGAGGCCAGGGCCTTGCGCTTCGAGAGCGGTGAACGTCTGGTGGAACTCGATGGGATCGCGGGCGACCCGCCAGAAGTGCTCGGCCGTCACCTCGGTCAGCCGTCCACCCGCCGCACACGACACGAGCGGAATCGCGGGCGTGTTCAGCCGGAGCTCCGGGAAGGTGTCGGCGCACTCGGCATAGGCGGCGTCGAGCAGCCTCGAATGGAAGGCGTGCGAGACCGGCACCCGCTGGTGTGCGATGCGGCGAGCGCGCAGGGCGGTCTCGGCCGCGGTCAGGGCCGCGTCGTCGCCGGAGACGACGAAGTGTTCGAGATAGTTCCGTGCGGCGAGGTCGGTGCCGTCCCGCAGTTCGGGGATCTCGGCGTGCAGAGTGGGCGGCCCGAGCACGGTGAGCATGCCGCCGGGCACGCGGTCCCGCAGAATCCGCGCCTGCCGCACGAGCATGCGCAGGCAGTCCTCTTCGCCGAGGACTCCGGCCAGCACCGCGGCGGCGAACTCGCCCAGGCTCGCACCGAGCAGGAGGTCGGGCCGGATGCCGTCCGCCAGCAGGGTCTCGGCGAGGGCGAGTTCGACCATCGCGATCGCGGGATGCGTCACCGCGATGTCGAGGAAGGGGTCCGCCTTGGAGCGGTTCGGCTCGTACATCGCGGACACGACGGACCTGCCCAGTTCGTCGGCGACGATCCGGTCCATCCGGTCGAGTGCGGCGGCGAAGACCGGCTCGGTCCGGTAGAGGTCGCGTCCCATCTGGAAGTACTGCGATCCCTGCCCCGAGAACATGAAGACGGTCGGCATCGCGTGTCGGCTCATCGCTGCACCGTCCCGTCGGCCGCTTCGGCCAGCAGGGACGCCACGGTGCGTTCGGGGTCGTCGGCCACCGCGGCGATCAGCTCCCCGTACGTACGCAGCCAGGACGCCACGACGCCGGGCCGGAACCGGTCGGAGTACGAGTTGAAGTTGATCACCAGGTGGGAGTCGAGCAGGATCGTCTCCACCCGCAACGGATGTTCGGTCTGGTTGAGGAACTCGACCGGCTCCGCGCCGAGCGAGCGCGAGAAGGTGTCGAACACCGAGGACAACTCCGGGAAGGTCTCGTTGACGAGGTAGCTGTCGAACAGGAACTCGTCCCTGTCCACGCCGTGCCACTCGTGCAGCTTCCGCACCGGCACGTATTCGTACTCCCCGATGCGTCGCACGCGCTGTTGCAGCTGCGCGAACCACGAGCCCAGCCGCTCGGCCGGATCCACGTGCACCCGCACCGGCAGGATCGAGAAGTACTGCCCGACACCGTGTTCGACGTCGACCTTGGCGGTCCCCCGCCCGGAGAAGACCGAGCCGAACACCACGTCCGAGCGCCCGGACGTCGCGGCGAGCTGGACCGCCCAGACCCCCTGGAGCACGGTGAACGGCGTGACCGACCACTGGCGAGCCAGCGTCTCCAGCCGTGCCGTCACCGGATCGGGCACCAGGATCCCGTCATGCAACAGGGGCGGGGACGTCCGGGCCGCCGCGCTGTCGGCGGGCCTGTCCGCGAGCGCGGGAGCGGGCAGGTCGGCACCGGCCAGTTCGGCCCGCCAGAACCGCTCGGCCCCGGACAGCTCGCGGTGGTGCTGAGTGAGGCAGAAGTCGCCGTACTCGGCGGTCGCCGGTTCGGGTGTGAACTCACGCCCGTCCACCAGCGCGCGGTAGGTCTCGAACACCGTCTTCATGATCAGCGGATAGCTCCAGCCGTCCTGAAGGGCCAGGTTGAACAGGTACACGTACTCGTAGGTGTGCTCACCCGTGCGGAACAGCGCCACCCGCGACTGCGGCGCCTGTTCCAGGTCGAACCCCTCCGCGCGTCGGGCCGCGACGTAGGTCTGCAGCCGGCGTTCCTGTTCGGACGGTTTGAGTGCCCGCCAGTCCTCGCGGTGGACGGGCAGCGTGGCCGTCCGGTGGACGACCTGCACCGGCTCGCCGTCGTCGCCGAGGTCGAAGCAGAACGACGTGCGCAGAACGGGAAACCGGTCCACGGCGGCCTGCCACGCGCGGGCGAAGGCGTCCGGGTCGAACGACTCCGCCGTGATCCGGAATCGCTGGTGCACGACGTTGCCGCCGGGCTCCCGGGTCCGGCGAATGCGGTAGAGGATGTTCTCCTGGGTCCCGGTCAGCGGGTAGGCGTCGACGGCGGAGGCATACCGTTGCCGGACCTCGCGGAGCAGCCGCTCGTCGCGCTCGACGGTCTCGACCGCCGCGGCCTCGTGACCCGCCTCGATGCGGGAGCGCGCCTCCTCCGCCAGCTCCGCGATCGTCCGGTACTGGAAGACGTCCTGCGCGGTGATCGGCAACCCCTGCCGGTTGGCCTTGTTCACGAGCCGGATGCCGCGGATCGAGTCGCCACCGACGTCGAAGAAGCTGGTCGTCACACCGACGTCCACCCCGAGCACGTCCGCCCAGAGGTCGGCCAGCTGCTTCTCCAGGTCGGTGCGCGGCGAGGTGTACCCGCCGTCATCGACGTCCAGCACCGGCAACGGCAGGGCGCGGCGGTCCAGCTTGCCGTTCGCGTCGGTGGGCAGCTCCGGCACGGCGACGACCGCCGCGGGCACCATGAACTCCGGCAACCGGTCGCGCAGGAAGTCCGCCGCTCCCGCGCTGAGTCGGCGTCCGATCCGGTACAGCGAAGGGCTGTTCGCGTAGCGGTGCAGGGGACCGTCGGCGGCAGGCCACCGCCACGTCCGGGGATCGAGACCGCGGTGCAGCAGCACCTGGTAGCTGCCGTCCCCCGCCTCGTGCTGCCAGGAGACGTCGGCCCGGCACTCCAGCTCGTCGGCCAGCTGCCACCACCACTCGGGGTCGGCGCCCTCCTCGACGGCGACCGTCTCGCGCAGCGTCGTGACGGGGCTCTCCGGATCCGACGAGGCCAGGGCGGCGCGGTAGGTGAGGGCTCGCCGCACTCGCGGGTTCGGCAGGTTCGTGACCCGCAGCGCGCCGTGGCGGGACAGGACATCCCGGACCTGCTCGGCGCTCGGTGCCCCGGATGCGCCGTCGAGCACGAACGGCTCACCGTCGCCGGCCGCCGGCGTCCCGGACTGCAGCACCACGTCGTAGCGGTACCTCGTCAGCTCGTTCTGCCGCCCCGCGCGCTTCAACAGCACCTGGACACCGGACACGTCGTCTCTCGTGGCAGCGAAGGCCGGGAAGAGCTCCGGGGCGACGAGGAGTTCCTGCTCCTGCGCCACGCGCCTGCGCACGCGCCGGCGAACCTGCTCCACCGTGGTGGTCTCGTCGGCTCGTTCGACCTCGACCTCACTGTGGAAGGTCTCCAGCAGAGTCAGGTTCCGAAGGTCACCGAGGAAGATCGCGCCTCCCGGACTGAGCCGGGCGAAGGCCTCGTCCAGCACCGAACGCAGGTAGTCCACGTCAGGGAAGTACTGCACCACCGAGTTGAGCACGATCACGTCGAACTCCTGGCCCGCCGGGCCGGAGAAGTCGTGGGCGGCCTGCCGGGACAGCTCCACCTCGACGCCGTTCGGCAGCGTGGGAAGCACCCGCTCGGCGATGTGGTCCAGGCCGATTTGGGCGATGTCGGTCCCGCAGTAGTACGCGCACTCCGGGGCGATCCGCGCCAGCAGCAGGCCCGTACCGCACCCGATTTCGAGCACCCGTTTGGGCCTCAACGCCAGGATGCGCTCCACGGTGGAGTCGACCCACAGCCGCATGTCCTCCTCCGGCAGCGGCTCACCCGTGTAGCTGGAGTTCCAGCCGACGATGTTGAAGTCGGCCGGAGTCTGCCCGGCCTCGTCGTCGTAGGTGCTGCTGAACACCCGCTCCCACTCGGACACCTGGTCGTCGGGCTCGGTCGGGTCCGCGACGTCGTCGACCGGGTGGGGAACGACGTAGGCGACGAGCCGGGTGCGGTCCTCGGCGTCGCCGTCCGCGCCGGGCAGCTCCCGGGCCAGCACCGCGACCTCCCGGATGAGCGGATGGTCCGCGAGTGCCGCCTCCACCTCGCCCGGCTCGATCCGGAACCCGCGGACCTTCACCTGGAAGTCCGTGCGCCCTCGGTACTCGATGGTGCCGTCGGGGAGGAAACGGGCGAGGTCCCCGGTCCGGTACAACCGCGCGTGCGGTTCGTCGGAGAAGGGGTCGGGGACGAAGCGCTCGGCGGTCAGCTCCGGACGCGCGTGGTAGCCGTCGGCGACCTGCACCCCGCCGATGTGCAACTCCCCGGGTACACCGACCGGCACCGGCCGGAGGTTGCGGTCCAGGATGTAGATGCGCGTGTTCGCCACCGGCCTGCCGATGGGCACGTTCACGGGCCCGCCTTCCCGCAGGCACGTCCAGTGGGTGACGTCGACGGCGGCTTCCGTCGGCCCGTACAGGTTGTGGAGGTCCGCCCGCGGCAGGCGCTCGTAGAAGCGCTGCTGGACGGCGTACTGCAGAGCCTCGCCGCTCGCGAACACCTGCCGCAGCGTCGTGCACCGTTCCAGATCCGGTTCCTCCACGAACACCCGCAGCATCGACGGCACGAAGTGCATCGTCGTCACGTTCTCCGCCCGGATCACCTCGGCCAGGTACGCGGGATCGCGGTGGCCGTCCGGCCGGGCGAGCACCAGGCGCGCACCGGCGAGCAGGGGCCAGAAGAACTCCCACACGGAGACGTCGAAGCTGAACGGCGTCTTCTGCAGCACACTGTCCTGCTCGGTGAGCCCGTACGTGTCGTGCATCCACAGCAGCCGGTTGACGATCGCGCGGTGGGCGATCATCGCCGCCTTCGGTTTTCCCGTCGACCCGGAGGTGTAGATCAGATACGCGAGCCCGCCGGAGTCGGTCACCGCCTCCGGCCGGTGGTCCGGCAGGTCCGCGAGCGTCGCCCAGTCCGGACCGAGCTCGACGACGTCGGCGTCGTGCGACGGCAGCCGCGTCGCCCCCGGCTGGGTGAGCAGCAGTCGCGGCGCGGCGTCGGCCATCATGAAGTCGAGCCGTTCCGCCGGGTAGGCGGGGTCGAGTGGAACGTAGGCGCCGCCGGCCTTGAGCACTCCGAGCAGCGCCACGACGAGTTCGAGCGAGCGCTCCATGCAGACACCCACCGGCTGGTTCCGGCCGACTCCCCGCTCGCGCAGCAGGTGGGCCAGCTGGTTCGCCCGCCGGTCGAGCTCCGCGTACGTCAGGTCGGTACCCTCGAACCGCACGGCGACCTGGTCGGGACGCCGCTCGACCTGACGTTCCACCAACTCGTGCAGGCAGCACCGCCCCGGTTCCCCGAAGTCGTGCTCGGTGCGGTTCCACTCCACGAGGATCTTGTGTTCCTCCTCGGGGCGGAGGATGCGCAGCTCGGAGACGGGCCGGTCCGGTGCGTCGGCGAACTCCCGCAGCAGCACCTGGTAGCTGTCGACCAACCGCTCGATGGTCGCGTGCTCGAAGATGTCCGCGTTGTACTCGACCGAACCGGCGAGCACGCCCTCGCGCTCGGCGATGGAGATCCACAGGTCGAACTTGCTCGTGCCGTTGCGGATCTCCTGGACCGGCCCGAGAAGCGAGTGCTCCCCCGCCTCCTCCGCCGGCGCGGTCTGCAGGGCGAAGCAGACCTGGAACAGCGGGTTCATGCTCATGCCCTGTTCGGGCCGGAACTCGTTGACCAGCAGTTCGAAGGGAACGTCCTGGTGCGCGTACGCGCCCTTGGCCACCTCGCCGACCCGGCGGAGCACCTCGCTCACGGCGGGATCGCCGGCCAGATCGGTGTCCAGCACGAGCGTGTTCACGAAGAAACCGATCAGGTTCTCGATGTCCCGGTGGTGCCGGTTGGCGATGGGTGTGCCGACGACGACCTCGTCGTCGGCGGTGTACCGGTGAATCAGCACCTTCAGCGCGGACACCAGCGTCACGAACAACGTCGTGTGGTGGCGGCGGCTGAGCGCGCGCAGGTCGTCGGCCAGATCGGTGGCGAGCTCGAAGTGCAGACTCCCGCCACGAAACGTCTGGACCGGCGGGCGCGGCCGGTCGAGCGGCAGCTCGGAGCCCGGATTGCGGTCTCCCAGGCGCGAGCGCCAGTACGCCAGCCGCTCGTCGAGGAAGGCGCCTCGCATCCGGTCGCGTTCCCAGACGGTGTAGTCGGCGTACTGCACGGGAAGGTCGGGCAGCGGCGCGGGTCGTCCGTCGAGCAGGGCTTCGTAGCACACCAGCAGTTCGCGTACGAAGTTGTTGATCGACCAGCCGTCGGTGACGATGTGGTGGGTGTTGAAGAGGAAGTCGTACGCGTCGTCGTCGAGCCGGTAGAGCGTCACCCGCAACAGCGGTCCCCGCGCGAGGTCGAAGACGTGTTCGGCCTCCTGCCGGGCACGGCGGTGGAACTCGGCTTCGCGTTCCTCCTCCGGGAACGGGGACAGATCCACCAGCGGCAGCGGAACCACCACGTGCGGCGCGATCTCCTGCCACGCCACCCCGCCCTCGCTGGGGAACGTCGTTCGCAGGGCCTCGTGCCGGTCGACGACCTGCTGCACCGCCTGCTCCAGCAGGTCGTGCCGGATCGGACCCCGCAGTCGGAAACTCAGAACGACGTTGTAGGCCGGACTGTCCGGCACGAGGTGGTCGAGCGACCAGATGCGCTCCTGGTGGAACGACAACGGCACGCGACCGTCACCGGAGCGTCGGGGGATGCTCGTGGCGCTGGTTCCCGAGGTCGCCGCACCTTTGAGTTTCTCCAGCAGCGCGAGCCGCTCCGGCGAGAGTTTCGCCCTGCGCTCGGCGAGAACGTCGTGCATGGACATGGTGGATCCTCTCCAACGGTCACTCGTCAGTTGGCGAACAGGGCTCGCACCGTCTCCTCGGGAAGTTCCTCGAGCTTGTCGATCACCTCGGCCTCCACGAGCTGGGCCATGTCGGCCGCGGT
Organism: Saccharomonospora azurea NA-128; assembly: GCF_000231055.2. Classification (GTDB taxonomy): domain Bacteria; phylum Actinomycetota; class Actinomycetes; order Mycobacteriales; family Pseudonocardiaceae; genus Saccharomonospora; species Saccharomonospora azurea. Next base: position 814,796 of record NZ_CM001466.1, read on the forward strand.
ACCCGCCTCCAGCAGGTCGCGCAGTTCGAGCTCGAACGGCAGGTTCTCGTTGAGTCGTGCCTTGATGCGGGAGGCCATGATCGAGTCTCCGCCGAGTTCCTGGAAGTTGTCCTCCAACCTCACCTGCGGCACGCCGAGCACCTCGCGCCACGCGTCGAGCACGAGCCGCTGGATGTCGTCGATCCCGGTCGGTTCCCCCGTCGGTTCCCCCGTCGACTCCTTGGTCGGCGTCGGTGCGGCGTCCACGGACACCGCCTCGGGAACCAGGTCGGGCTCCTGGGGCTCCGCGACGGGCACGGGCTCGACGACCGGCTGTGGCGCGGGCGACGTCGAGGGCTGCGGAGTCGCGGCCTTGGATCCGCCCACGGGCAGTCCGTCGCTCTCCGCGACGAGCACGCTCTCCGACAGCCGGTCCTCCCGCAGCGGCAGTCCGGACAGGACTCGCATCCCCGCGAATCCGTTGCGCTCGAAGGCCCTCCGCCACATCGGCACGCTGAGCAGCGGCGCCCCGGGAATCCGGTCGGTGTCCTCGAACGCCCACCAGCCCTCCAGCAACCCGAACGACATGGTGAGGAGCTCGTGGATCCGGGTGATCTCGAAGAGCGCGAGCACGCCCCCGCCGCGCAACAGCTCCTTGGTGTGCGCGAGCGTCCGGTCGATGTCGCGCGTGGCGTGCAGGACGTTGCCGGCGAGCACCAGGTCGGCGCTGTGCGCCGGGAACCCCTGCTCGGCCGGCGAGCGTTCGATGTCGAGCACGGCGAACTCGACGAAGCCGTGGTGGCCGAACTGCTCCTTGCCGTAGCGCACGAAGCTGTTGCCGAGGTCCGTGTAGACGTAGCGCACGTGGGGAGCGAACTCGTCGAGGGCGGCGAGCACTCCCCGGCTCGTGCCCCCCGTTCCGGCGCCGATCTCCACGATCGTCACCGTGGCGTTCGGGTCGATCTGCCGTCGCCGCCTGACGTACTCGACGACAACGGCACGCATGAGCGCGTTGCTCTGCTGCTGGTTCTGGTAGACGGCGTCCATCAGCTCGAACGACCCGCCCGGGAACAGCACGTCCACCGGATCGCGCCGCCCCCGCAGCACGTCCGGATACGCCTCGCTGCACACGTCGAGCACCCGGAGCAGTCCCTCGTTCTCCGGTGCCCGCTCCAGCAGTGCGGCCTTCTCGGCTTCCAGGCCGGCCGCCTCCTCGTCGAGATCGTGCTCGGCCGCCGACGCGGTGACGACGTCCTCCCCGTCCACGCGCAGGTAGCCGGCCTCGGCGAGCAGCTGCAGGAGCGCGTCGAACAACCGGTGGTGCTGCTCCACGACGCCGAGCCGGGACCGCAGCTCCGCACGAGAACACCGTTGCCCGGTCGTGCGCAACGCGCCCATGTCGCGGAACACCCTCAACAGTCCGAGGCGGCAAATGCGGCTCAGCGCGGCGACGACACTCTGGTAGGCGACCAGATCGTCCACACCGGACTCGACTTCGTAGACCCGTGGGCGGGTGACCACGGCCTCCTCCACGTCGGCGAGCACCGAGGGAACCGGGGAGACCGCCACCGGTGCCGCGGCGTCGGACAGGGACGCGTGCCGGGTCAGCACGTCCCCGATCCAGTACCGCTCCCGCGCGAACGGGTAGGTCGGCAACGACACGCGCAGCGGACGCCGCGGATGGAGTTCGTCCCACGGCACCGACGCACCCCGTACCCAGAGACGAGCGACGTCCGCGAGGTCACGCTCCCGCACCGCCGTCCGCGCGCGGTCGTCGTCGCGCTGATCCATCGCCGTCGCGGAACCCCGGTGGAGCCCCTCGTCCCGCTCTCCGGCCAGGAACGCGTCGAGCCGCTGCACCAGCTGCGCGTGGTCACCGACGACCAGCGCGAGCCGCTCGGCGTGGTCCTCGCGTCCGGTCTGCAGGGTGTAGGCGATCTCCGCGAGAGGCGGAAGGTTCTCGTCGGGGCGGGTCGTCGACGACGACGCGCCGAGTCCGCACTCGTGCGCGAGGCGGTCGGCGAGGACCGTGAGCGACCGCCTCCTGTCGACGATCGTCGGGGAGAGCCGGGTCCCGAGACTCCGCTCCACGGCCAACGTCAGGCGGGCGGTGCGGGCGGCGTCGAACCCGAGGTCCTCCAGCGTGCACTCCGGGTCGATCCGCTCTGCCGGTACGGCCAGCACCTCCGACGCGGTCGCGACGAGCCGGCGCAGCACCTCCGCGGCACCGCCTCCCGCGGGCGCGCCGGCGAGGTACTCGCGCAGCGCGGCCGCGAGCGCGTCGAGCCGATCCGCGGTGCGGGCCGACAACACGACGACCTGCTCCGACGAGGTGGTCGACCGGGGCCGGGTGTCGCGGTACTCCTCCACGACGACGTGGGCGTTCGCGCCTCCGGCACCGAAACTGCTCACGCCCGCCCTGCGGGGTGCTTCCACGCCGTCCACCACGGGCCGGGACCACTCCCGCAAGCTCGTGTTGACGGTGAGCGACGTCCCCCCGAAATCGATCTTCGGGTTGAGCCGGTCGGCGTGCAGGGTGGGCGCGAGCCGGCCGTGCTTCAGCTGCAGGAGCACCTTGGTGAGTCCGGCGACCCCGGCCGCAGCCTCGCAGTGCCCGATGTTCGACTTCACCGAGCCGACCGCCACCGGAGTCCCGGCCGTGCCGAGCGATCGGTGAAGACCGGTGATCTCGATCGGGTCGCCGAGCTCGGTGCCCGTGCCGTGCGCCTCGACGTAGGTGATCGTGGCCGGATCCACCCGTGCCGCGCTCAGCGCGGCCGTGACCACGTCCTCCTGTGCCTGAGGACTCGGTACCGTGAACCCGCTGGTCTTGCCGCCGTGATTGATCGCCGTGCCCTTGATCACGCCGTGGATCGGATCGCCGTCCCGTTCGGCGTCGGCGAGGCGCTTGAGCATGAGCACGCCGACTCCTTCCCCGGGCACCATGCCGTCGGCACCCGCGCCGAAGGCCGCGCAGCGGCCGCTGGGCGACAGGAACTCGCTGTGGCTGAGGACCAGGTACTTGTTCGGATGCAGGCTGAGGTTCACCCCGCCGGCCAACGCCGCGTCGATCCGGCCCTCACGCAGCGCCTCGACGGCCAGGTGCACCGTCGACAACGAACTGGAGCACGCCGTGTCGACGGTCAGGCTGGGACCGCGGAAGTCGCAGAAGTACGACACCCGGTTCGCGATGGACGCACCACCGGCACCCAAGCCCACCCGGCGACCGTCGGCGTCGCGGGACTCCGCGGCGAACAGCGGGTAGTCCGCGAACATCACACCGGCGTACACCCCGACCACCGAATCGGCCAGCGCCTCCCTCGTGTAGCCGCCGTCCTCCAGCGCCGCCCACGCGTGTTCCAGGAACAACCGCTCCAGCGGGTCGATGGCGATCGCCTCGCGCGGGGCGATGGAGAAGAACAGCGGGTCGAAACACTCGGCGTCGTCGATGAAGCCGCCCCACTTGCAGTAGTTGCGACCCAGCAGGCCCGGACGTCCGTCGAACCGGTCCCGCCAGTCCCAGCGGTGCGCGGGGATCTCGGTGACCCCGTCGCGTCCGTCCCGGAGGTTGCGCCAGAACTCGTCCACGTTCGCCGCCCCGGGATACCGGCCCGACATGCCGATCACGGCGACGTCCGTGCCGGCGACCTCCCTCTCCCGGGTGTGGCCCGCGTCGGGCCGGGCGAGGTCGGCGGGATTCGTCCGGGCCGGCGCCCCGACCGTCGTCGTCCCGGCGATGGGCAGGCGAGTGCGCAGCCACGCGGCGAGGCGGTCCACCGAGCTGTGTTCGAAGAGCAGCGTCGGCGGGAGCGTGACGTCGAGGCGGCGCTCCAGAGCGGTGACCACACGCAACAACGCCGCCGAGTCCAATCCCAGCTCGGAGAAGCCCGCCGTGCCCGGCACGCTCGCCGCGTCCACGCCCAGCTCGGCGGCCAGAACCTCCCGCACGACGTCGGCCGGGTCGCCCTGCGGTTCCGGTGCCCCCGCGACGTTCCGCCGCGGTTCGACGCGTTTGCTGCTGAAGCGCCGCAACGACGCGACCTGCTCGCCGTCCGGATCGAAGAAGTCCACGTTCACCGTCAGCAGGTCCCGGTCACCGGTCGGCTCCCCGGTCACGCGGGCCAGGCACCGCCCGCGCAACGGCCTCGCCACCGTGAAGGACTCGAAGCACAGGGGCAGGTAGAGCTCGCCGCGCGACTCGCCCAGCACCGCCCCCGCCGCGACCACAGCCGCGTCCGCGAGTGCCGGGTGGACGAGGAAGTCGTCGGCCGCGGCGAGCTCCTCGGCGCCGGGGGCGAGGTCCAGCAGCAGCTCCGCCTCCGACTCGTACACCCGGCCCTGTGCGCGCATCACCCCCGAGTGGTCGACACCGACCTCACGAGCGCGCTGGTAGACGCTGTCGAGCGCGGTGCCGGCACCCGCTGCCGGGAGCCGCGCCGTGTCGAGGCGGCCGTCGTAGCGGGTCCGCCGGGTCCGCCGCACCTGCACGGTGACGACGGTCGTGGGGTAGGTCGACGGCCGCACCGTGATGTCCACCCACCATCGGTCCCGTCCACCGTCGTCCGCGGACAACCGCACCGGCACCACGTCGTCCGGTCCGACGACCAGCGGGGCGTGGATACTCAGGTTGCTCAGCTCCAGCTCGCGGACGTCGTGCCCCTCCCGGGCGAACATCTGCAGGACGAGATCGACGTAGGCGAGCCCGGGCAGGACCGCGCGGCCGTCGACCACGTGGCCCGCCACGATCGGATTGCGCTGCGAGAGAGCGAAGTCGGCGATCAGCATCGCATCAGAACCTTTCCCAGAAGGTGGCGTCGGCGTGGCCGCCCGGCCGTGCCGGCACGGGTTCGTACCTTTCCCAGATCGAGGGCCTCGACCCTGCTCGTGACGTCGTGGGCCCGTCGCCCGTCCCGGCGGCCTCGCGCTGTCCGGCTCCGACGGTTCCGTCGACGTCTCCGCTCGTGGCGCGGGGCAGGCTCCGACGGTGCAGCACCGGCGGCGGGAGCGGGCTCCTGCGTGGCTCCGGATGGTCCGACGGATCCCAGGCCTGCACGACGGCGGCGGCGTTGGCGCCCCCGTCGGCGAAGCAGTTGACCGCGGCGACCGGGCGCGCGCTGTCCCACCGGACGACCTCCCGGGGAAACCACAGCGGTGAGGACTCCACGTCGAAGTGCTCCAACGGCTCGTGCCCGGACAGGCACGGGACACACGTGCCCCGGCTCACCATGAGCACGGTCTTGAGGAGTGCGGACATGCCCTCGGCACACAACGGGTGGCCGATGTTGGGCTTGATGGAACCGAGCGTGCACGGACGGTCGGAGGATCCTCGATACACCTCCTGGATGGCCTTGAGCTCCAGGAGATCGGTCACCGTGGAACCGGATCCGTTCGTCTCGACGTGGTCGACGTCCGCCGCCGACAGGCCGCTCGACGCCAGTGCGGCACGCAGCACCGACTTCAACGCGTCGAAGTTCGGTGCCGTCGGCCCGGCCGTGCGACCGTTGTTGTTCACCGCGATCCCGCGGAGCACGGCGTGGACGCGGTCGCCGTCCCGGAGCGCGGCGTCGACGGTCTTCAGCAGAACCAGGCCACAGGCGTCACCGAGCACGACCCCGTCGGCCCGGCGGTCGAACACGTGGAACTCCGGTGCCGCGCTGAGGATTCCCCGCTTGCGCATCCCGTTGTGGGCGGCGGCACTGGTGAGCAGGCTGACCGAGCCGACGATGGCGGACTCGATCTCCCCGGATCGCAACGCCTGCACCGCGAGGTGCACGGCGGACAGCGCGGAGGAACACGCCGTGTCGACGACGACGCTCGGGCCGTGCAGATCGAGGAACTGCGACAGGTTGGCCGCCAGGTAGTTCTGCCCCACGGCGCGGATGGATTCCGGCGGTTCGGTTTCCGCGCGGGCCTTACCGCGAGCACCCACGTACACGCCGGTCCGCCCGCCGCGCAGTTCCGCGGGCGAGTAGCCCGCGTGGGCGACGAGTGCCGCGCACTCCTCGAGCAGCACGAGGGCCTGGCGGTCCATCACCGCGGCTTCCTCCAGCGGGATGCCGAAGTAGTCCGGATCCCACTCCGTGACCTCCGGAAGCAGCGCGGCGTGGTCCTCGGGGTGGGCCTCCCACCGGCCCGCCGGGATCCGCTCGATCGCGGTGCGCCCGTCGACGAGCGTCTCCCAGTAGGCCTCCAGATCGCCGCCCGGAGGGAACCGGCCGGACAGTCCGACGATCGCGATCGCGTCGCCCGGCACCCACGCCTTCTCGACGGCCGTACCCCGCTCCGGTACCTGTTCCGCCGAGGGTGCGGCGATCGGGCGCGGGGGCGCGGGCGCCACGTCCGGCTCCCGAGGGACCCCCGCGTCGGGTGCCGCCGCGAACGGCGCACCGGAGCCGGCCTCGGACCGGGGCTCCGCTCCACCCACGGCGTCGACCAGCTCGGCTCCGTAGGTCTCGGTGAGCCAGGCGGCAAGGTCGTCGAAGGTCGGGTACTCGTAGAGCGCCGACGGATCGATCGGCTCGCTGACCTCGCGGTTGATGGGCTGCAAGACCTGTGCCAGGAGGATGGAGTCGACGCCCAGTTCGTGGAACGGCACGTCGGCGTCCAGCTGCTCGACGTCCATCCGCAACTCGTCGGCGAAGGTGCGCACCAGCCACGCTCGCACCGCCTGCACCGGGGCGACCGAGGTGCCCTGAGGCGCCCCGTCGGCAGTCGGCACCGCCCTGGCGACACGGGTCTCCCGCGGGGGCTCGCCCCCGCCGTCGACCGCGGGCGCCGACGAGGGCCGACGTTCGAGCAGCGTCTCGGGACGCCACCGCCGTCGGTCGGGGACGGCGGGAAGCACCACGGGCCCGAGGTCGTGGGCGAGGATGTGGTCCAGCATGCGCAGGCCCTCGGCATCCGAGTGACTGCCCAGGCCCGTCGCGTGGTAGATCGGGGTCGTCATCTCCCCGAACCCGCTCTCGGCCCAGCTGGACCACTGGATGCTCACCATCGGCGTGCGTGGCGGCTGCGCGGCCGCCACGAAGTCCAGGTAGGCGTTCGCGGCGGCGTAGTCGCAGTTCGCCGCTCCGAGAGCGGGAATCGCCGAGGCGGTCGAGGAGAAGAGGACGAAGAACCGCAGCGGTTGGTCGGCGAGGCACGCCCGCAGCACCCGCAACCCGGCCACCTTCGGCTCCGCCACGCGGCGGAACGCGTCGAGCGGCTTGCGGACGAACGCCGGATTGTCGGCGTCCCCGGCACCGGCGGCGTGCAGCACACCACCGATGGGCCCGTGTTCGCGGACCACTTCCCGCACCAACTCCTCCACGGCCCGGGCGTCGGCCAACGGCGTCGTCACCACGCGCACCGTGGCTCCGGCCTCCTCGACGGCGCGCACGGCGGCCACCCGCCGCGCCTCGACCGAGTCCCGGCCCGCGTACTCGGGCCAGCGCTCCCGCGGCGGCAACGCCTCCCGGCCCGTCAGCACCACCGTGCGGACGCCGTAGCGCTCGACGAAGTGCCGGGCGCACCGCGCTCCCAGACCCCGGGTGCCACCGGTGACCAGCAACACGTGGTCCGCGGGGAACGGCGCGGGTGTCTCGGTGGTCCCTTCCACCGCGTCCTCCCGCAGCACGGGCACGTGCCGGACGCCGTCCCGGTAGCAGACGGCGGGTTCCTCTCCGGCGGAGGCGTACTCGGTCCCGATCTGACGCGCGAGGTCCTCCGCCGCCGCGCACGCGATGTCGGTGTCGACGTGCCGGGAACGCAGGTGGGCGTACTCGCTCTGCAGAGCCCGGTACAGACCGGCGCGGGAGGCTCCGGCGAGGTTCACGGCGACGCCACCGAACGACTCCAGACGCGTGGTCACGCACAGGACTCGTGGGTCGTCCCGGCGGCCGAGCTCGACGAAGTGCTGCAGCTCACGCAGCCACGGTCCGTACTCGTCCGCCGCCTCCGTTCCACAACCGACCAGGTCGATCCAGCCGTCGACCTTCTCCCAGCGCGGTTCGGGCAGCCCGGCGAGTGCGTCGACGTCCCGCACGATCACCTCGTACCCGGGCGGCAGGTGCCGGTCGAGCGCCCAGGCGACGTCCCTCGTCTGCGCGGTGGCCAGCACCACGACGCGACGCCGGGTCCCATCGGACGGCGACGGCGACTCCGCCGCGACCGGGCTCGGACGCCATTCCCGGACGAGGTACGCGGGACGGCGTTCCGGCTCCGCTGCGCGGGAAGCAGCACGGGAACCGGCCTCCCGCTCCGCCGGCGCACCGCGGCGCATGCCCGCCGTCGTCGGCAGCCAGTAACGCTGCCGGGCGAACGGGTAGGTGGGTGCGCTGATCCGGCGCGGCAGCGCGGCGGCACCGTAGGAAGCGGCCCAGTCGACGTCGATCCCCCGAGCCCACGCCCTGGCCAGCTTGTCGACGGCACCCGCAGCCAGCCAACCTCGGAGAACCTCCTGATAGGCCTCGTCCTCGGTGAGCAGAGCCCTGACGTCGCGATCCGCCTTCGCGTTGCCGCAGTACACCCCCACCGCCTCGTCGCCGTTCACCACTGCGGAGAGCTGCGCGATCAGCTCGTCCACGTCGTGCGCGACGAAGGCGGCCCGCTCGGGCATGGGCACCCGGCCGACCTGGAACGTGTAGGCGAGCTCCCTCAGCGCGGGGCCCGCCGTGTGCTCTCCGGGCCAGGCGTGCTCGACGACGCCGTCGAGACGACGCGCCGCCACCAGGTCGCCGAGCCTCAGTTCGACCCCCGCGACCTCCTCGATGCGGTCCCGCAGGGTCGCGAGGTGCACGGGGTCCACCCCGTATTCCGACCAGTCGGCGCGGGCGTCCACCTGAGACTCGTCGACCCCGAGGACGTCGGCGAGCTCGGCGCGCAACAACCGCGCGGCGTCCGGCTGACGCGTCGTCCGGAGGAAGGCGAGCAGACGGCCTGCGTACTCCCGGAGCCGGTCGGGGTCCTGCGCCGACAACGGGACGACGAACGGTCCGCCGGCCGACTCGGCTGCCTGCGGGCGGTCGGCCGCCGCCGGGAACTCCTCCAGCACCAGGTGAGCGCTCGACCCGGTCGCGCCGATGTTGCTGACGCCCGCGCGCCGCGGCCTGCCCGGCTCCCCCGTCCACGGCTGCAGTTCCCGTTGCACCCGGAACGGTGTCGTCTCGAGGGTGAGGTGGGGATTCAGCGGCTCGGTGTGGAGTGTGGGCACGAGCATCCGGTGGTGCAGTTGGAGGATCGTCTTGGTGAGTGCCGCGACCCCGGCCGCACCCTCCGCGTGCCCCATGTTCGACTTCACCGACCCGAGCGCGCAGAACTGCGTCGCGTCGGTGCCACGGCGGAACGCCCGGGACAGGCCCTCCACCTCGATCGGATCGCCGAGCGAGGTACCCGCCGCGTGCGCCTCGACGTAGGAGATCGTGCTCGGGTCGACCCCGGCGTCCTCGATCGCCCTGGCCACCACGTCGGCCTGCCCGACCGGGCTCGGCACGGTCACACCGCTCGTCGTCCCACCGTGTCCGGCGGCACTGCCCCGGATCACCGCGTACACGTGGTCGCCGTCGCGGAGGGCGTCGGCCAGTGGCTTGAGCACCACGGCGCCCACGCCCTCGGCGGAGACGTAGCCGTCCCCTCCCGCCCCGAACGAGTGGCACACCCCGTCGCTGGAGTGCATGTTGGCCATGCCGTAGGTGAGGTACTTGCCCGGGTGCAGCGACAGGTTCACGCCACCGGCGATCGCGACCCTGCTCTCCCCCGTCCGCAGGCTCTGCACGGCCAGGTGCACGGAGGTCAGTGCCGACGAGCACAGCGTGTCGGTCGTGATGCTCGGACCGTGGAAGTCGCAGAAGAAGGACACCCGGTTGGCGATCTGCCCCTGGTTGAGCACCAGCGGTACGTGGGCCCCGTCGGCGATGGCGTCCGCGCCCAGCAGCAGGTAGTCGTGCTGCATGACACCCGCGAACACACCGACGTGCTTGCGTCCGTCCGGTCCGGTCGGCGGGCAGAGCGTCGCGGGCGTGTACCCCGCGTCCTCGACGGCCGTCCAGCAGGTCTCCAGGAAGAGCCGCTCCTGCGGGTCCATCCCCTCGGCTTCACGCGGGCTGATGCGGAACAGCGCGGCGTCGAAGCAGTCGACGTTCTCGAGGAACCCGCCCCACTTCGAGATACCGCGCCCGCTCGGACCACGGACGTCGGCGAACTCGTCGACGGACCATCGGTCCCGGGGGACCTCGCTGATGGTGTTCCGGCCCTCCCGCAGGACGCGCCAGAATGCCTCGACATCGCCCGCACCCGGGTAGCGTCCGCTCAGCCCGATGACCGCCACCGCGCCGTCGTCCCGGGGGCTCGGGGTGGGAGGCTCCACCCGGCCGACCGGGGCTGTCCGCTCGACCACGCGCGTCGTCGGTCGAGCGGGGTCGCCGCCGAACGCCGCCGGGTAGGTCTCGGTGAGATGCCGGGCGAGATCGCGGATGGTCGCGTACTCGAAGGGCAGCGTCGGCGGCAGCGGCGCGCCGACGGCGCGCTCCAGCTCCGAGACCAGCTCCAGGACCTGCAGCGACTGCAGTCCCAGCTCGTAGTAGCCCACACCCGCGTCGATCTCGTCACGGGGCACACCGAGGCGCGAGGCGACGAGGTCGCGCAGAACCGCCTCGGCCTCGCCGGCGGCAGGCGCCGCGGGCCCGGTGGAGCGTGGTGCCGGGGTGGCCGAAGTGGCAGGCACCTCGGGACGGACCAGCTTGCTGGACAGCCGGTCGAGCACCGCGAGCTGCCGTCCCTCGTCGTCGAACAGCTCGATCGTCAGGTGGACGAGCTCGTGTCGGCGTCCGACCGTGTCGAGGCGGACCCGCGCGTGACACCGGCTCGGAAGCGGGCCCACGGAGCGGAACGACGCGAGGTGGATGGGCAGGAAGAAGCCGCCGTGCAGGCGCGCCGCGTCGCGGAACAGTGGTCCGGCCGCGATGGCGACGCCGTCGAGCAGGGCCGGGTGGAACAAATACGCGTCGGCCTTCGCCTCCTCACCCAGCTCCACCGTGGCGATCAGGTGCGTCCGGTCGCGATAGACCCGCCCTTCGGCCCGGATCACGCCCGCGTGTGTGAGACCGTGCGCGGCGTGGGCGGCGTACGCCTCGTCGAGCGTGAAGTCCGGAGCCCCGGTCGGGGGCACTATCGAGCCGGACGGCACCGGCTCCTCCGCGCGGACGACCTCGACGGTGGCGTAGACCCGGCCCGGGCGCCGCTCGTCCGCGACCTCGACGTGCCAGCCGTCGCTCGGCGAACCCGTCGCCACGATCGCGACGTCGACCGGCTCGTCGGCGACCGCCAGCGGCCGCAGGATCGTGAGATCGCGCAGTTCCCAGTCCTCGGGCTCGTAGCCCCGGTCGGCGAAGAGCCGGAAGGCGAGGTCGAGGTAGGCCATGGCGGGCAGCAGCCGCTCGCCACGCATCCGATGTCCGGCGACGAGAGGATGCTCCGGGGTCAAGGTCACGCGTTGGCGTAATCCGGTCTGCGCCATCTGCTCCACCGCTTCCGGCCGGTCGTCGTATCCACGGGTGTCGGGGTTCGGCGCCGGTCGGGCACCGATGTACCTGCGATCGAGAGCGGGCACGGCCACGGGTGTGCGGACCGCGTCGTCGGGCCGCCGGTCCTGCCACGCCTCCAGCACCGCGTGGGCGTTGGTGCCTCCGTCGGCGAAGCAGTTGAGCGCCGCGCACCGGGTCCCCGGCCAGTCCCGCGCCTCCCGGTCGAACCGGAACGGAGAGCCGGCGAGGTCGAAGTGCTCCGGAGGCTCCTGGCCGGAGAGGAACGGCACGACACGCCCGTGGTGGAGCATCAACACGACCTTGAGCAGGCCGGCGATCCCCTCGGCGCACAGGGGGTGCCCGATGTTGGGTTTGATCGACCCGAGTCCGCAGGGCTCGGCGGAGTCCGCCCGGTACACCGAGGAGACGGCCTTGAGTTCCAGCAGGTCGGTCACCACCGAACCGGACCCGTTCGCCTCGATGTATCCGATGTCGTCGGCCCGTTTCCCACTGGCCCGTAGGCCTTCCTCCAGCACCTGCCGCTGCGCGGCGATGTTCGGCGTGGCGGGCCCGGCCGTGCGGCCGTCGTTGTTGACCGCGAGCCCGCGCAACACCGCGTACACCCGGTCGCTGTCGGCGAGCGCCCGCTCCAGCGGCTTCACGAGGACCAGGCCAGCCCCCTCGCCGAGGACCACACCGTCCGCCCGGCGGTCGAAGACGTGGAAGTCCCCGGCGCCGAGCAGGCCGCGCCGCCCGAACACGCGATACGCGTGGTCGGTGTTGTGGAGGCTGACACCACCGACGACGGCGGCCTCGACGGTCCCCGCACGCAACGCGTCCACGGCCATGCTCAGGGCGACCAGCGCCGACGAACACGCCGTGTCCACCACCACACTCGGCCCGCGCAGGTCGAAGAAGTGCGACACGTTGGCCGCGAGGTAGTTCTGCCCGACCGCCACGATGGGATTGCGGGTGCGCCGCAACACCTCCTCGTCCGGAACGTGGTGGGCCCGCCCGCCCACGTACACACCCGTCCGGCTGCCCTTGAGGTCGGTGTGCTGGTACCCGGCGTGCGCGAGAAGCTCCAGCGACAGCTCCAGCAGCAGCATGGCCTGCGGGTCCATCGCCTCGGCATCCGCGGAGGACAGCAGGAAGAACTCCGGGTCGAACTCGCGGTACCCGTCGATGAACGCGGCCGGGTGGCCGGGCCCCCACATGTCACCCCGAGACTCCGGGACCGTGCCGATGGCCGATCGGCCGTCGCTCAGCAGCCGCCAGTACTCCTCGATGTCGGACGCGCCGGGCAGGCGGCAGGCCATACCGACCACGGCGATGTCCAGGCCGCTCGACGCGTCGTCCACTGTGGCGGGAGCCGGCTCGGAGAGGACCCGCGCCGAGACCGTGGGCGTGGTCCGGGCCGCGGCGACGGTCTCGGTGGCGGCAGCATCGTCGGTGTCTTCGGTGTCCCCGGCGTCGTCCGGCTCGCCATCGAACGCGGCCAGCACCGCCGTGGGATGTTCCTGCACGAGCCACGCCGTGAACCTGTCGATCGACGAGTGCTCCAGCAGGGCCGACGGGTCGAGCTCGGTGTCGAGACGCCGGGCCACGGTGCCGAGCAGCTGCGTCACCATGATCGAATCGAGGCCGTAGTCCTCGATCGGGACCTCGGCGTCCAGCTCGTGCGCCTCGAAGTGCAGTTCGTCCGCGAACAGCTCCACCATCCAGTCGGACAACGCCACCCGCACGCGTTCCGGCACGCCTGTCGGCGCGGGCGACGGTGATCGGCTGGGCTCGGGGTTCGCCGTCGGGTTCGTCGGCTCGGCACTCACCGCAGCGGCGGTGCGGCGCAGCAGTTCCCCGGGCCGCCACGCCGAGTCGTCGTCGACCACGGCGGGCAGCACCACGCGCCCGTGCCGCCCATCGAGGACGGTGTCGAGCAACGCGAGCCCGTCGTCGTCGGTCAACGCGGCCATGCCCGTACTGCGGAACGCCGCGCCGCGCACCTCGCCCATGCCGGTGTCCTTCCAGCTGGGCCACTGCACACTGACCAGCGGCACCGCATGCGCCCGCGACTGGGCCGCGTAGTCGAGGTGCGCGTTGGCCATCGCGTAGTCGAGCTGCCCCGCGGCGAGCGTCGGGACCGCCGAGGCCACCGAGGAGAACAGCACGGCGAACCGCAGTGCGCGTCCCTCCACGGCGGACAGCAGCGCGTCGAGTCCCTCGACCTTCGGTCGCAGGACCGCCCGCACGTCCTCGACGGACTTGCGCACGAACGCGGGATTGTTCCGGTCGACCGTTCCCGCGCAGTGCAGAAGACCCGCGATGGGGCCGAGCTCGTCCTCGACCTCCCGCACGGCCGCCACCACGGCAGCCGGGTCGGACAGCGGGACCGACAGCGCGCGAACCTCGACGCCCTGTGCCGCGAGGTCCAGCAGTCCCCGCACCTTGGCGGCCGGCGCGTCCGTGCCCTGGGCCAGCTCCTCCCACCGGTCGGGCGGCGGGAGCGGTTGGCGGCCGGTCACCACGACCCTGCGCACACCGTGCCGTCGGACGAGGTGTCGCGCGGCGAGCAGCCCCAGACCGCGCGTTCCGCCGGTCACCCACAGGACCTCGTCCGGATTCCACTGCACAGGCTCAGTGGGCTCGGCGGCGGCCACGTCCGTCAGCGTCGCGGCGAAACGCACACCCCGCCGGTGACTCACCTCGCCGAGCGGACCCGGATCGGCGAGCTCGGCGAGCACGACGCGGACCGCCGAGTCGTCGTCCAGGCCCGGTTCGAGGTCCACGTGGCGCGACCGCAGCCGCCGGTACTCCCCTTGCAGCGAGCGGTACAGCGCCGCCTCGCTCCCGCCCGTCCGGGCGGACGCACCCGAAGCGCCCTCCGGCTGTTCGAGGCCCCAGGTCACGCCGAGGGCCAGCAGTTGCGGCGACCGGGTGAGGAGGTCCTGGACCCAGGGCAGCCACCGCGCGAGGTCCTGCCGGGTACGGCGGTCCTCGCCGATGAGGTCGACCACGGCAGCGAAGGTGTCGCCGGCGGGTGGGGAATCCGGGGTGGGCAGCCGGAACACGACGCTGCCGGGCAGGTGCGCCCGCAGGAGTGTGGCGAGTCCCGCCGTGCGGTCGTCGGCGAGGATAGCGACCCGGCCGGGCAGCTCCCCGTCCTGCCACGGTTCGACCGACCACTGCTTGGCCAGGACTCGGAACCGGCTCGGCGTGGAGGCCTGGGGCGGCAGCTGTGGCGCGGCGTGCGGCAGCGGGACGTCGAGCCAGCACCGCTGCCTGGCGAAGGGATACGTGGGAAGCGACTCCGGAGCGGGGAGCGGATCGTCGTCGGAGCGCCGGTAGAGCCGATCCCAGTCCACCTCTCCGCCGTCGAGCCAGTGCCGCGCCAGCTCCTCCAGCGGGACCCCGACGGGGTCCAGCGGTGTGCCCGCGTCGGGGCGGCCCGCCGTTCCCGTGACGGCGGTCGAGGCCGGCTCCCCGGCCCTGAACGAGCGCAGGGCGTCGAGCAGGTCACTCCGGTCGCGGAACGGGATGGCCAGCCGGTGAAGCATCGCCTCCCGCCCCACCTGAAGGGTCCGGGCCAGGCGCACCGGGTCGACGTCGGTGTCACCGAGGAACTCCTCCATGCGCTCGACGTAGGCGCGCAACCGTTCGGCGTCCCGCGCGGACAGCACGAACAGCAGGCGCTCGGGCCGCACCACGGCGGTTCGCGGGGTCCCCACGTACTCCTCCAGCACGAGGTGGGCGTTGCTGCCTCCGGCCCCGAAGGAGCTCACCCCGGCGGCGCGCGGCATCTCCCGCCCCGAGCGGTCCACCGCTGCCGGCCACGGAGCGAGGGTTCGCTGGACCTCGAACGGCGTGGCCTCGAAGTCGATGTTCGGGTTCGCGGGGTCGGCGTGCAGCGACGGCACGAGCTGTCGGTGCCGCAGCTGGAGCAGCACCTTCGTCACCGCGGCGATCCCGGCCGCCGACTCGGCGTGCCCGATGTTCGACTTGACCGAGCCGACCGCCCGCCTGGTCGACGGGTCGCCGACGTCGGCGAACGCCCTGGCCAGCCCGCTGATCTCGACCGGGTCGCCCAGGGCGGTGCCGGTCCCGTGCGCCTCGACGTAGGTGATCGCGCGGGGATCGACGCCCGAACGCCGCAGTGCCTCCCCGATCACCTCCCCCTGGGACCGCGGGTTGGGAACGCTGTAGCCCTTGCTCGCGCCCCCGTGGTTCACCGCGGACGCCTTGACCACCGCGAGGATCCGGTCGCCGTCACGCTCCGCCGCGGACAACCTCTTCAGAAGCACGGCGCCCGAGCCCTCGCCCGGGACGTAGCCGTCGCCTCCCTCGCCGAAGCTGCGGCACCTGCCGTCGGTGGACAGGAAGCCCCGCTGGCTGAGCTGGAGGTACTTCAGCGGGTGACTCGACACGTTGACGCCACCGGCGACGGCGAGGTCGCAGTCTCCGTTGCGGATCGCCTGCACACCGAGGTGGATCGTCACGAGCGACGACGAGCACATCGTGTCGAGCGCGATGCTCGGGCCGGTGAATCCGAAGAAGTAGGACGCCCGGTTCGCCACCGACGCGTACGACGACGACGGCGCGACACCCGTGCCGTCGAGCGTCTCCGCCACCCCGTGCAACTGGTAGTGGCCGTACATCATGCCGACGAACACGCCCGTCGTGGCCCCGGCCAACGACCGGCGGGTGTACCCGGCGTCCTCCAGCACCTCCCACACCGTCTGGAGGAAGAGGCGTTCCTGCGGGTCCAGGTGCTCCGCCTCGATCTTCGACATGCGGAACAGCATCGGGTCGAACTTGTCCACATCGGACAGGAAGCCGCCCCACTTCGAGTAGGCCTTGCCGAGCGCACCCTTCTCCGGGTCGAAGTAGCGGGAGTGGTCCCACCGGTCGGCGGGCACCTCCTCGATGCAGTCCCTGCCCTCGGCGAGGTTGCGCCAGAACCGACGCAGGTCGTCGGCCTTCGGATAGCGTCCCGCCACACCGATGATCGCGATGTCCTCGTCCCGACGTTCGTGGGCGGGCACGTCCGCCCGCACCGAGACGGTCGCCGTGGCCGCCGGAAGCGCGGTACGGCGCTCGTCCCGCCGGTCGTCGCCGGACTCCACCGGGACGGTCGCCGGGACCTCCGGAATCTCCGTGCGGCGCTCCTCCGATGCCGCTTCGTCCTCGGCCGGGTCCCCGAGGGCTGCCGCCAGCTCGCGCGGGTACCGCTGCGCCAGGTGAGCGGCGAGCTCCCGGATCGTGAGGTACTCGAAGAACAGCGTCTTGGGCAGCCGTCCGAGGTGTTCCTCCAGACGACGCGTGAGGCCGATGACCAGCAGCGAGTCCAGGCCGTACCGTTCGAGCGACTCCATGGGCGCGATCTGCTCGGCCGGAAGTTTCGCCTCTTCCGCCAGCAGGTGCGTGAGGAACCGCTCGGCACGGCGGACGAACTCCTCCGGATCGCCCGCGGTCCCGACGGCCGGTTCGGTCGCCGGTCCCTCGGCGGCGTGGTCGTCGACGACGCGTGGTCCGACACCGTCGCCGCCGACGAGAGCACCGGCCACGGTCTCGCTGTCGCCGGCGGTCACCAGCAGTCGGGTGTGCACGCTCGCCACGGCATCTTCCAGTGCTCGCAGCGCGTCGCGGCTGTCCAGCTCGACGATGCCGAGCCCGTCGCGCAGACGGCGCAGCGCCGCGGGGTCCGGACGCATCCCGCCGTCACGCCACACCGACCAGTCCACGGCGAGGCTCCGACCGTGCCGCCTGCCCTCCAGACGGTGTCGCTCCCGGTCGGCGAGAACGGCGCCGAGGACGTTGCCGGCGTACGCGTACTCGGCCTGTCCCGCGCTGCCGAAGGCGGCTGCCGCCGACGAGAACGCCACGAAGTACTCCAGCGGTTGGTCCGCCGTGGCCTCGTCCAGCCACACCACGCCGTGGACCTTGGGTTCGAGGACGTCGCGGACCTCGCGGGCGGTCTTGCCGACGAGGAGGCCGTCGCGGAGCACGCCCGCCGCGTGCACGACCCCGGTGAGCGGGCCGTGCCGTTCGGTGACCTCACGGACGAGCCGGAACACGTCCTGCCGGTCGCTCACGTCGGCTCGGGCCGCACTCACCGCGAGACCCCGGTTCCGCAGCCGGTCCAGCCGACCGGCGACCTGGTCCGTGAGCGCGCCGCGATGGGCCAGCACGACCCGGCCCCCGGTGCGTTCCGCCAGCCGCTCGGCGACCAGCAGACCCAGTGCTCCCGTGCCGCCGGTGACGAGGTGCACGCCACCCGTGCCGAACGGCTCCGTCGCGCGCGGCAGGTCCACCCGGCGCCAGGAGCGCACGTGCCGTCGCCCGCCGTCGATCGACACCTCCGCAGCGGCGCTCGCCGTGGCGAGTTCCCTCAGCCCGATGGCGACCGGATCCTCGTCGGACCCGTGCCCCACCGTGGTGACACGCAGAGCCGGGTACTCCTGGCTCACAGAGCGTCCGAACGCCGCCATCGCCGCGTTGAACGGCCGTCCGGGTGCCCCGTCCCGATAGACGTAGACATAGGACAACTCGCCGAGGTCCCGGGCGATCCACTCCCGGCAGAACGCCAGCGCCACGTCGAATCCGGCGTTCAACACCCGGTCCACGTCGTCGTCGCTCGGCGCGAGGTGCACGACGCGGGTGGGCGCGTCGGCGCGGTCGGCCAGCCGGGCGACGAGGTCGCTCACCCGGGCGGGATCGGTGAGCGACAGGACCGTCGCCTCCGGGAGCTGCTTCGCGCGGTCGCCGAGCCCCGCGGCGTCGAGCACCACGACAGCCGCCCCGTCCTGCGCCGCCAGGTCGGCCGGTTGCTCCGGGGCGACCGACCACTCGGGCACGAACGTGAAGGCACCGCCGTCGTGTCGAGGCCCGTTCGCGGCGAGGACCGGCCTCATCGCCAGGCCTTCGATCCGGGCGAGCACCTCACCGCGCTCGTCGGTGAGCTCGGCGTCGAACACGGCGTCGCCCGCCCGTCGGCGGAGCAGGACGTACGCCGACCGCTCCAGCGCCCCCGCCACCTCGACCACGTCGACCGAGTACGGGAGGTGCGCGATCCCGTCGGTGTGGGCGGCCAGCATCCCCGCCGCTTGCAGCACCGCGTCGAGCATCACCGGGTGGAAGTGGTGCTCCCCTTCCTCGGCCGGGTGGTCGGTGTCTCTCAGCACGACGACGGCTTCCCGCTCGGCGAAGCCGAGTCGTTCGATCGCGCGCAGGCTGCTCCCGTACACGAAACCGTGCCGGGCGAACTCGTCGTAGCACTCCACGCCGTGACGCCACGTCCCGCAGCGCGACACGGCAGCGTCGACGTCGACGGGCGCCGTCGCCTGCGGGGTGACGAACACGATCCGGCCAGTCGCGTGACGGCGGCTGCCGGAGCCCTCGCTCACGAGCTCGTAGCCGACCGCGTCGCCGTCCGCGGTGAGCCGCATCGTCACACGTCGCGGGCGCTGTCCGGACAACACCACGGGCGCCTCCCAGGTGACGTGCTCGACGCGGGACACGGGCGCGCGCCCGTCCGCCCCGAGTTCGCCCGCCAGCCGGGCCATGTCGAGCACCACCACCCCGGGCAACACCGGCTCGTCGTTCAGCACGTGGTCGCGGAGGTAGAACTCCGTGCCGGTCAGGGTCTTGTCGAAGGCGCACGTGGACAGCGTCGACACGTTCGTGTCGAGCAGGAAGCGGTGGAGCCGCCGCGCGCGTTCCCTCTCGGGCGCCGACGCCATGGCGCCCGCAGTCCGTTCGGGCCAGAACCGCGTGCGGGCGAAGGGATAACCGGGCAGGGCGATCCGGCCGGGCTTCTTCCGCGGGTACAGGAGAGTCCAGTCGATGTCCTCGCCCTCGGCCCACAGCGCGCACAGCGACGGGAGGTCGCCGTCCTGGGCGAGCGCACGCACGAAGGACTCCCAGGCGCTACCGCGTAGCATCCGGCGGCGTCGAGTCTGTGCCGTGCCGTGGCACACCGCGTCGTTGGCCTGCGCGTCGGCGATGTCGTCGAGCGCACGCAGCAGTGACTCCCGGTCGGCCGCGACGACGGCGGCGCGGTGTTCGAAACCGTCACGTCCGGTCTGGAGAGTGAACGCCACGTCGGGCAGAGCGACGTCGTGCGCCCGGAGGAACTCCGCCAGCCGGCGAGCCACGTCCTGCAACCCCTGCTCGGTCCGGGCGGACAGGGGATAGGCCAGGTCGCCGTCCGTCCGTGCGGGCGCGGTGACCGGGCGCGGAGTCGCCTCGTCGAGCACGAGGTGGGCGTTCGCGCCACCGAAGCCGAAGGAGCTGAGGGCCGCACGGCGCGGCAGCACGCGCCCGTCAGGGTCCTGCGGTCGCGGCCACGGTCGCGTTCGATCGACCACCGTGAACGGGGTGCCGGTCAGGTCGATGTGGGAGTTGAGCGTGCGCTGGTGCAACGTCGCGGGCAGCACGCCGTGCTCCAGGGCCAGCACGGTCTTGATGAGCCCCGCCACGCCCGCCGCGGCTTCGAGGTGTCCGATGTTCGTCTTCACCGAGCCGAGTCCGCACGTGGGTCGGTCGGGCATGGACCGCCCCGCCGACCGGTACAACTCCGCGAACGCCGTCGTCAGACCGGACACCTCGATCGGGTCGCCCAGCGCCGTTCCGGTGCCGTGCGCCTCGACGTAGCCGACCGTCGCGGGATCGCCGCCCGCCGCGCGGTGCGCCGCCACGATCGCCTCGGCCTGTGCGTCCGGGCTCGGCGCGGTCAGGGAGTTGGTCCGGCCGCCGTGGTTGAGAGCCGATCCCACGATCACCGCACGCACCGGGTCCGCGTCCCGCTCCGCCGCGGCACGCGGTTTGAGCAGCACCACCCCGACGCCCTCGCCGCGCACGTAGCCGTCGGCGTCGTCGTCGAAGGCCTTGCAGCGCCCGTCCTCGCTGAGCATCTCGTTGCGGCTGAGCGCCACGTACAGCGACGGCCGGAGGATCAGGCTGACCCCGCCGGCGAGCGCGAGGTCACACGCTCCGGTCCGCAACGCGGTGCAGGCGAGCTCGACGGCGGTGAGCGAACTCGAACACGCCGTGTCGACACCGAGACTCGGCCCCCGCAGATCCAGCAGGTACGACACCCGGTTGGGGATCACCGACAATGCCGAGCCGGTGATGGTGTGGCCCTCGATCTCCCGGCCGGCGTCCTGCAACACCTCCGGGTACTCGGAGTTCGTGACACCGAGGAAGACCCCCACCCGCTTGCCGCGCAGGTCGCTCACGCGCATCCCGGCGTTCTCGACCGCGTGCCACACGGCCTGCAGCACCAGCCGCTGCTGCGGGTCCATCAGCTCGGCCTCCCGCGGCGAGATGCCGAAGAACGCCGCGTCGAAGCAGTCGACGTCCGGCACGAAGCCGCCCCACCGGGACCGGGAGTCCTGCTCGAACTCGCGCCAGTCCCACCGCTGCGGCGGGATCTCCTCCACGAGGTCCCGTTCCTCGACGAGATTCGTCCAGAAGGCGTCGAGGTCGGGCGACCGCGGGAACCGTCCCGCCATCCCGATGATCGCCACGCCGCTCGACCAGGCAGTGAGGCGCGGCTCCTCGCCGCGAGCCGCGACCTCGGCGATCTCGGAATCCTCGGAATCCTCGGAGTCCTCGGGGGACCTCGGCGTCTCGGCGCCGGAGCCCCCGAGGTGGGCGGCGAGCGCCGCGAGGGTCGGGCGGCTGTAGAAGAGCGTGGGCGTGACCTCCACGGCGAAGCGCGAGGCGACCCGGCTGCTCAGTGCCGTGAAGGACACCGAGTTGAGTCCGAGCTCCCCGAAGGGCGTGTCCGGTGGGACCTGGTCGGCGGGCAGGCCGGCCAGCTCGCCGACCAGCTGCGCCAGCTCGCGTTCGACCGTGGAGTGGTGTGTCCGCCCACGGGACTCCGGTGCGGTTTCCGCCGCGACTCCCCACTCCGCGCGCAGCCGGGGCAGCGGCGACGCGGCCAGAGTGGACCGATCGACCTTGCCGTTCAACGTCTGCGGGAACGACCGCAGCTCGACGAGGACGTCGGGGATCATGTACTCGGGCAGCCACGAGCGCAGCTCCTCACGGCTCCGTTCGTTCCGTCCGTCGCCGAGATAGCACCCGCGCAACCCGGTGTTGCCGAGCCCGTCACGCGTCGCCACCACCACGGCGTCCCGCACACCCGGCAGCGCCCGCATCGCCTGCTCGATCTCGGCGGTCTCCACCCGGTGTCCGCGGATCTTGACCTGGTTGTCCAGCCTGCCGAGGTAGTCGAGCCGCCCGTCCGGTCGCCGGCAGACCTCGTCACCGGTCCGATACAGACGGACCGCGGGCCCGCCCAGGACGGGACGGGACACGAACCGTTCGGCGGTCAGTTCGGGCCTGCGCAGATAGCCGCGGGCCAGGCCGTCGCCGCCGATGTAGAGCTCACCGGGCACACCGCTCGGGACCGGTCTGCCCTCGCCGTCGAGCACGTACAGGGTGGTGTTGGCGATGGGCGTGCCGATCGTGACCTCGTCGCCCGGACGGATCCGGGCGACCGTCGACCAGATCGTGGTCTCGGTCGGACCGAACAGGTTCCACAGCTCGGCGTTGCCCTCGGCCAGCCGCGTGGCCGTCTGGGGATCGAGCGCCTCACCGCCGCACAACACCCTCAGGTTCGCGTTGCCCCGCCATCCGGCCTCCAGGAGCATCTTCCACGTCGCCGGTGTCGCCTGGACGACGTTCGCCGCACCCGACTCGATCTCGGCCCGCAACCGCGCCCCGTCGCGGGTGACCTCCTCGGGCGCGATGCGCACCCGACCCCCGGTGATCAACGGCAGGTACAGCTCCAACGCGGCGATGTCGAAACACACCGTCGTCAGCGCCAGGAGACAGTCGTCGGGCCCGAAGCCCGGTTCGCGTGCCATCGAGGTCAACAGGTTCGTCAGCGCCCGGTGCCCCACCTCGACGCCCTTCGGTTTCCCGGTCGAGCCCGACGTGTAGATGACGTAGGCCGTGTCGTCGGCACCCGCGTGGCGTTGCTCCGCCGCAGGAGGGGCCGCGGCGATCGCGCCGGAGTCGGTGTCGAGGCACACGACCGGAGCGGCGTCGCCGAGGACGGGGGCGATCGTCGACCGGGTGACGACGAGATTCAGTTCGGCGTCCTCGACCATGTACGCCAACCGCGAGGCGGGATACGTCGGATCGAGGGGAACGTAGGCCGCCCCGGCGCGCTGCACCGCGAGCAGCGCGACGACGAGGTCCACCGACCGGTCGAGCAGCACACCGGCGACCGACCCGCGCCCGATGTCGCGCGAGCGCAGGTACCCGGCCAGCCGGTCGACCCGGCGAGCCAGCTCCGCGTAGGTGACCGTCTCGTCGCCGTACTCCACGGCCACGGCGTCCGGAGTGGACGCGGCCCGCCGGAGGAACAGGTCGCACGTCGTCGACTCGGCGGGATACTCCCGGCGCGTGGCGTTCCACGCGTGCAGCTGGGCGATCTCGTCCGACGTCAACAACGCCGCCGAGCCGATCGGCCGATCGGGTTCGGCGAGGACCTCGGCGAGCAGGTGTTCGAAGTGCGCGCCGAACCGTCGCACGGTGTCGGGCCGCAGCAGGTCGGGGTTGAACTTGAGTGTGTACCGGCACCCGTCGCCGTCCTCGATGACGTCGAGCGTCAGGTCGAACTCGCCCTCCTGGTGGACGCCGTCCACCATGCCCCTGACCAGCCCGTGGCCCCGGTGCCGCCCGGCCCAGTTCTGGAAGTAGAACGCCACCCCGAACAACGACCGTCCGGGATGCCGTCGCCGGGCCCGGAGTTCCTCGTCGAGGCGCAGCAGCGGGTAGGCGCTGTGGTCGAGCGCGTCCGACACCGTCGTGCGCACCCGACGCAGCAGCTGCGCGAACGACGTGGCGGGGTCGACCTCCTCGGCGAGCACGACCATGTTCATGAAGTAGCCGAGCACGTCGTCGAACCCGGTCCCCGGACGTCCCGAGGTGGGGGTGCCCACGACCACCTGACGCTGCCCGCCGTACCGGTGGAGCACGGCCAGATACCCGGCCAGCAGCACGCTGAACAACGAGGTGTGCTCGGCGGCGGCGAGCCGGCGGGCGCGCTCGACGAGCTCGCCACCGAGCAGGCCCTCCACGCTGTCACCCCGGAAACGGGGCACCTCGGGCCTCGCCGAGTCGAGCGGCAACGCGTCCGGGGACAGCTGCTCGGGCAACCGGGCCAACCAGTAGTCCCGGAGCCGCTCGCCCTCGGGACCGGCCAGCAGGTCGCGCTGCCAGGACACGAAGTCGGCGAACGTTCGCGACGGCGGCTCGGTGCTCGGGTACCGGCCGTCGCGGATCGCGCGGTAGGTCGTCTCCAGCTCGTCCAGGAAAAGTCCGATGGACACCCCGTCGAACACGATGTGGTGCAGGGTCACCAGCAGGGCCTTGCGGCCGTCCGGGAGCGTGTAGAGCGTCGCCCGCACCAGCGGCCCGGTGTCCAGGTCGAACGGGCGGCGCACCTCGTGCCGCATCCGCTCGGCGAGCATGCCGGCGTCGTCGGTGAGCGGATACTCCTGGGTGAACGGCAGTGCGCTCCAGCCCGCGACGACCTGGACCGGCCCGTCGTCGGTGGTCCGGATGGTCGTGCGCAGCGCCCCGTGCCGGTCGAGGAGGTGCTGCAGGGCCGCCCGCAGCGCCGTGACGTCGACGTCCTCCTCCAGCCAGGAGGCCACGGGCAGGTTGTAGGCATAGTTCCCCGCGGCGACCTGTTCGAGGATCCAGAGCGCTCGTTGCCCCTCGGACAGAGGGAACGTCGAGGTGGGCGGCTGCTCCGCCGGCGCGGACAGCAGGCGTGTCGCCACCGCCGTGGTCGGGGGCACGTCCACCGGCCGCCCGGCCGACGGCTCGGTCTCCCGCCGGGTCGAGGGCTCGGGCTGCGTCTGCGGCTGTGGCCGCGGAGCAGGCGTGATCAGTCCGGCGTGGACGACGTACTCGACGATCTCCCGCACGGTGGGGTACTCGAAGAAGTCGTTGACCGACAGCTCGATCCCGAAGCGCTCGCGGACCCCCGCGACGATCTTCATCCCGGTCAGCGAGTCGAACCCGTACACGTGCAGGGAGCGGTCGACGTCGATCCGCTCACCGAGTTTCAGAGCGTGCTCGACCACCGAGGCGCACTCCTCGACGAGAGCGGCGTGGTCCTGGGCGCTCTCCGGTTCGTCGGCCGGCTGTGACGGCGCCGGCGACTCCACGGCCGTCTCCTCTGCCGGAGCGTCCACAGTGTCCTCCGCGGTCCCCGGGACCGGGGCCGCCGGACTCTTCTCACGCTCGCCGACGAGGACGGTCTGCCCCAGGTCTCGGCCCTGCGAGTCGCACCGACCCACGTGGACGACCGGGGAGAAGCCGTGCTCGGACAGCAGCTCTCGCCACGTGTCCGGCCGGGCGAGCGGCGAGTCGGGGATACGGACGGCCGGGTCGTCGAACAACCACCAGCCGTCCAGGGTTCCGCCGCCGATGGTGTTGCTGCACCGGACGCTGGTCAGCTCGTTGAGCACGAGCCATCCGCCCGGCCGCAACAGCCGCGCGATCCTGGTGAGAGTGGCCGACAGGGTCGACGTGGCGTGCACGACGTTGGTGGCGAGCACCAGGTCGAACCCGCCGGGTTCGAAGCCCTGCGACTCGGGCTCGGCTTCGAGATCCAGCAGGCGGAAGCGGACGAACGGGTGCCGCCCGCCGAACTCCCGTTCACCGTGTTCGAGGAACAGCGTGGACACATCGGTGAACACGTACTCCACGCGGTGCGCCGCCGAGGCCACCACGGGCAGCACCCGGTCGGTGGTGGCACCGGTGCCCGCCCCCAGTTCGATGATCCGCACGGGGGCGTCCGGCGAGGTCCGGGCCAGGTACTCCCGCACCGTCTCGGCCATCAGGTCGTTGAACGCGTCGGTCAGCGGGTTGCCCCGGTAGAAGTCGCGCACGCGCTCCATCGAGCCGTCCGGGAACATGATCTCGGTCGCCCGCCGGCGACCACGAAGGACGTCGGGATAGCGCTCCAGACACGATTGGGTGAGGGTGACGGTGGAGCGGAGATCGGGATGCTCGGCCGCGAGCCGCTCGAACCGCGCCGCCACGGCGTCGGCGGTGCGCGCGGTCGCCGCCGCGGGCAGCACCCGCACCGCTGTCCCGTCGGCGGCCAGGTACCCGGCGTCGATCAGGATGTTGAGCAACGCGTCGGTGAGCCGGGCGAACCTGTCGGCGATACCCAGCTGCCGCACCAACGCGGTGCGCTCGTGCCGCTCGCCCTCGTGGTGGAACACGCCCATCCGCCGGAACGCGTCCAGCAGCGCGTCCTCACAGACGTCGTCGAGATCCGCGTAGGCCTGGCGGATCCGGTCGATCTCGGCGTCGGCGGGGCGGTTGCGCTGTAGCGTCGCGGCCACCGCGGCAAGCCGCGACTGCTCCACGGCAGTCGACGGCGGTTCCCAGCCGAGGGCGCGCAGTGCTCCCGGTCGCGCACTGATCGGCACGACCTGCGGCACACCGCTGCGCAGGATCGCCTCCACCGCCGCCACGCCGTGCGCGGTGCCGAAGGGTTCGATGCCGAGGTCGGCGAACAGCGTCGCCAGCCCGGGTCGTGCTCCGGAACCCACCTGGCCCCAGTAACCCCAGTTGACCACCCGGACCGGGCACGTCAGTCCGGCCGACAGCGCGTAGGCGTCCTCGAACGTCGTCGCTGTGGTGTAGGCGCCGTTGCCCGCCGCCGCCGCGAACGCGCCGATCGAGGAGAAGAACACGACGAAGTCCAGCGGCTCGTGTCGTAGCTGCTCGCCCAGCGCCACGCTGCCGTCGACCTTCGCCGCCAACGCCTCCCGGAAGCCGTCGTCGTCGAGCTCGGTGAGCGTCCGGGTGTCGAAGCTCATCGCGGAGTGGATCACTCCGTGCAGCGCCCCGAACCGCTCCCGTGCCCGGCGCACCGCCTCGGTCACCGTGCCGGGACGCGCCACGTCACCTCGAACGTGCAGGACGTCGCCACCGGCGGCGCGCACCCGGTTCACGCACTGCTGGTGGTGCGCGGACAGGGGGCCCCGGCTGAGCCACACCAGCTTCGCGCGGTGGGTGCGCGCGAGGTACTCCGACAGGGCCATACCGATGCCACCGGTACCGCCGACGAGGAGGTAGACCCCGTCCGCCCGGAACGTGGGCCCGCCGTCGTCGGCCAGCGTGACCTGCTCCAACGCCCGCGTGTACCGCACCCCCTCACGCAGCAGGACGCTGCGCCCGGTGCGACTCACGGGTTCGGCCACCACCGCTCGGGCCAGCGCCGATCGTGCCTGGTCGGTCGCGGTGTCGGACTCCGAGACGTCGACCGCGACAGCGCGCAGGCCCGCGAACTCCTTCGGCAGCACCTGCGTCAGGCCGTGGCACGCGGCGGCGTGGGGGTTCGTTCCCCCCTGGCCGTCCGGCCGGTACACGTCGCTGGTGACCACCGTCAGCGTGCGCGGCTGGCCGGTCCGATGCAGGCGACGCGCCGTGCGCAGCAGGGAACGGACACCCGTGCGCAGGTCTTCGTCGAGCGACGCACCCGCGCCGACGCCTCCGAGGTGATAGACGTGGTCCGCCGTGTCCAGGACGGACGGGTCGACCTCCTCGTCCGCGCGCAGCACCACGACGCCGGCATGCGCATGGCACTCGGCGATCCGCTCGCTCAGCCACGGCCAGCGCCCGCCGGTCAGGATCACGACGCGGCGCGACGACACAGCCGTGCGGGGGTCCGGGAACTCCGTGACCTCCGCCGTCGAAGGAGTCCACACCGGACGGTAGTAGTCGGGTGCCCGACCGGCCTGCGGGCTCACCGCTGGCACATCGCTACTCGTCGTCCGGGCGGTGGCCGGGAGGTCGGGGATCCAGTACCGCTCCCGGGCGAACGGGTAGGTGGGCAGGGCGATGCGGTGGGGCCACGGCTGCTCGTGCAGGCGAGACCAGTCGACCACGGCGCCGCGCACCCAGTGCGCGCCGAGCGCCGCGACGTCGCGGTCGGCGACCGCTCGCTCCAGCTCGTCGGCGGCCACACGGTGCTCCCGGTCGGCCTTGTCACCGACGTCCACGCCGTTGTCGTCACCGTCGGCATAGTTGCGCAGCCGATCGCGGGCCTCGGCCAGGCCGCTCGCCACGAAGGCGAGGCGGACGGCCATCGCTTCGCGGCCCGTCTGCAGGGTGTAGGCCAGGTCGGCGAGCGACAGCGCCGGGTCCTCGGCCGTGAGCCGGCGCGCGATGCGATCACCGAGCTCCGCGGGCGAGGACAGGCCCAAAGCCCCGGGCACCCGCACCCCGAACCGCTCCCGCACCAGGTCCGCGAGGGCGACCTGCTGCGCCGCATCCGCCCCGAGGTCCGTGAGGGCGACGTCCGGGTCCACGTCCTCGGGCGCGACGTGCAGCACGCGCGACGCCATCCGCACGCACTCGCTCCGGCACCGTGCAAGCAGGGCCTCGTCCACCGCGAGCGCGTCGTCGAGGAAATCCGCCAGCTTCCCGGCATAGACACGCAGCCGCTCCGACGTCCGCGCCGACAGGACGACGAGTTGCGGGCCGCGATCGGGCGTCGGCGCCCGATCGGCCTCGGGCACGTACTCCTCGACAACGAGGTGCGCGTTCGCTCCGCCACCGCCGAACGAGCTCACCCCGGCCACCCTGGGGAGCTCGACCCCGTCGGCGTCGCGCGGGCGTGGCCAGTCACGGAGGCGCTGGGGCACGACCAGCGACGACCCCGAGAAATCGATCTCCGGGTTGAGCTCCTCCGAGTACAGCGAGGGCGCGATCTGCCCGTGCCGGAGCTGCATCAGCACCTTGGTCAACCCTGCGATGCCGGCCGCGGACTCGAGGTGCCCGATGTTCGACTTGACCGACCCGACCGGGCACTCGGCCGCGGTCTCCCCGGAGCCCTGCCCGGAGAGCGCGGTGCGCAGACCGGCGATCTCGATGGGGTCCCCGAGGGGAGTTCCGGTGCCGTGCGCCTCGACGTAGCCGACGCGGTCCGGCTCGATCCGGGCGGCGCGCAACGCGTCCTCGATGACCTTCGCCTGCGCGGACGGGCTGGGCACGGTGTACCCGACCGTCTTGCCGCCCGCGTTGATCGACGAACCCCGCAGGATGCCGTAGATGCGGTCGCCGTCGGCCACCGCGTGTCGCAACGGCTTGAGCAGCACCGCGCCCGCGCCCTCGCCGGCGACGAACCCGTCCGCACCGGATCCGAAGCTCCTGCAGCGGTCGCCGTGGGAGATCATCGAGCGCCGTGAGTACAGAGCCAGGTGCTTCGGGTGGAGGATCAGGTTGACGCCGCCGGCCACGGCGACCGGGCACTCACCACGCCGAATGCTCTCGCAGGCGAGGTGGATCGCGGTGAGCGACGCCGAGCACGCGGTGTCCACCGCGAGGCTGGGCCCGGTGAAGTCGAAGACGTAGGACACGCGGTTGGCCACCGACCAGTGGTCGGTGTGCGCGTCGGTGTGCACCCCAAGGGCACTCGCCTCGCCGCCGATCCACTCGTAGTTGCTGTTCATCAGCCCGGCGAACACGCCGACGGGGTTGTCCTCGGCCAGCCGTCGAGGCGGGTATCCCGCGTCCTCCAGCGTCGACCACACGGTTTCCAGGAACAGCCGTTCCTGGGGGTCCATGTTCTCGGCCACGGTCGGTGAGATCTGGAACAGCAGCGGGTCGAACTTGTCCACATCGGTCAGGAACCCGCCCCACTTGCTGTAGCTCTTCACGGGGTCGGCCCCGGACGGGTCGAAGTGCGCGTCGACGTCCCAGCGGTCCTGCGGGACCTCGGCGATGCTGCTGCGTCCGGCCCGGAGGTTCGCCCACAGCTCCTCCGGCGTGTCCGCCCCCGGATACCTGCCCGCCAGGCCGATGACGGCAATGCCTTCCGTGTCTTCGGCGCCGCCGGTGGTGCCGTGTCTCTCGTCGAGAGCGTCGGCCCGCTCGGCCTGCGGCCCTGCCGCACCAAGGCCGAGTTCACGCAGGAGCCGGACCAGTGCGGCGCGCTGGTCCCCACCGATTCTCGGTCGGTTCGCCGTCACCGGACCCCCTCGTTCTCGATTCGAGCGGCCCGGCGCGAGGTCCGGGCGGTGAGCCGGTCCTCGTCCTGGGGACCGGCGTCGATCGTGGACATGCCGAGCTGCCGAGCGAGGCTCGCGACGAACGCGTTGACGGTCGGGTGTTCGATGAACGCCGAGGAGGGCACGGAGATCCCGAGCTCGGTACCCAACCGGGCGGTCATGTCGATCAGGATCAGGGAGTCGACTTCCAGCTCGAAGAGGTTCGCGTCGGGGTCGAGATCGCCGCTGTCCGCCCTGCCGAGGACCGTCGAGATCTCCTTCTGCAGGAACCGGCACAGGATCTCCGGCCGCTCGGCGGGCTCGGCAGCATCGATCCGGTGCCGCAACGACGTGCTCCCGGAGCCGGCCGGTGCGTCGGCGGTGAGACGTGGCGCGTCCACCCAGTGGCGAGTGGGCTCGAACGGGTAGGTGGGCAGTGAGACACGACGGGCTTGCGCGGGTCCGTACCACGTCGTCCAGTCGATCTCCGCACCTCGGCACCACAGGTCGCCGACCGCGTCGAGGAAGCGATCGAGCGCGGGGTCGCCGGGCCGCCCGGGGCACACCGGCACCGGTGACAGCCCGGCGTCGCTCAGCAGACTCTCGACGTCGCGGACGTGCTCCCCGTCCGCCGTCCTCGACGCCGTGGCCCAGGTGCGCGGGTCGGCGAGCTCGTCCGGTGTCAGCCACCGTCCGTCCACACCCACCGGAATGCGTGCTTGTCCGGCCCGGATGTCGGGCACGGACCCGCCTCCCGAGTCCCGGCTCCACGCGAGGGTGAGCACGGCGTCGAGATCGAGCACGCCCGCGAGGTGACCCGCCACCAGCTCGCCCGCACCCTCGCCCACCACCGCGTCCGGTCGCAGGCCCCAGCTCTCCCACAGCTTCGCGAGCGCGTACTGACCGGCGACCGATGCCACCGCGCCCTCACCACCCAGCAGGGACGTCGCCGACGCCACGCGAGTCCCGAGGGCACGCACACACTCGTCGACGGCGTCGCGGAACACGGGAAAAGTGCCGTGGAGCCCGAGGAACAGCTCGTTGTCCGGCTCGCCTCCGCACAGGAAGGCGAACGCCACGTCGCCGTGCACCGCCCCGGATCGCCCGCTTCCCGGCGTGGCCAGGGCGAGCGTCTTCGCGGCCTGTCGGGTGTTCCGGCAGACGAACGCGCGGCGGTGCGCGTGCGTCGCCCGGCCGACCGCGAGCGTGCGCGCGACCGAACCCAACTCCAGGTCGGAATGGCGGCGCAGGTACCGGCTCAGCGACCGGGCCAGCCGGTCGAGGGCCTTCTCGGACCGGGCGGAGAGGACCAGCAGCTCGGCCTCGCGAGCGGGTGGCGCCGTGTCCGGCACCGGCGCCTCCTGCAGGACGACGTGGGCGTTGGTTCCGCCGATACCGAACGAGCTGACCCCGGCCCGCAACGGGCCGTTCCCGTCGTTCCACTCCCTCGGCTCGGTGACGACCCGGAACGGGCCCGCCGTGAAGTCGATGTCCGGGTTGGGCGTGTCGAAGTGCAGGCTCGGCACCAGCGTTCGGTGGCGCAGCATCAGGGCCGTCTTGATGAGCCCCGCCATTCCGGCCGCGGTGTCGAGATGGCCGACGTTGGTCTTCACCGACCCCAGCGCGCACCGCCCGGGCGCGTGCTCGGCGAACACCTCCGAGAGCGCCTCCACCTCGATCGGGTCGCCGAGTGGTGTCCCGGTTCCGTGGGCCTCGACGTACGACACACTCTCGGGAGGACATCCGGCTGTGCTCAGCGCCTCGGTGACGACCGCGGCCTGTCCGGCCGCACTCGGGGCGGTGTACCCGGCCTTCACCGCGCCGTCGTTGTTGACGGCCGAGCCCTTGATCACCGCGTGGACGACGTCGCCGTCCTCGACGGCCTCGGCGAGCGGTTTGAGCACGACCACCCCGACCCCGCTGCCGATCACGGTGCCCTGCGCCTTCGCGTCGAACGCACGGCAGTGCCCGTCCGGAGAGAAGATCATCCCCTCCTGGTGGGCATACCCCTGCCGGTGAGGCACCTTCACGTGCACCGCGCCCGCCAGCGCGATGTCGCACTCCCCGGACAGCAGCCCCATCCCGGCCAGGTGCACCGCGACGAGCGACGTCGAGCACGCCGTGCCGACGTTGACGCTCGGGCCCTGCAGGTTCAGCTTGTACGACACCCTGGTCGCGAGGAAATCCTTGTCGTTGGCCAGCATGAACCGGTAGTGACCGACAGCCGAGGAGGCGTGGTAGCGGTCGGCGAGGTTGGACAGCAGGTAGGTGTTCATGCCCGCACCGGCGTAGACGCCGATCCGACCGGGGAACCGACCCGGGTCGTAGCCCGCGTCCTCCAACGCCTCCACCGAGCACTCCAGGAACTGCCGGTGCTGCGGATCGAGGATCTCCGCCTCGTCGTGGGGAATGCGGAAGTAGTCCGCATCGAACCGATCGACTCCGGACAGCACCTGACCCGCCTTGACATAATTCGGGTCGGCGAGGACGGAGTCGGGAACGCCCTCGGCACGCAGCTCGTCGTCGGAGAAGAACGTCACGCTGTCGACGCCGGAGCGGAGGTTCTCCCAGAACTCGTGCACGGTCGCCGCTCCGGGGAACCGGCACGCCATCCCGATGATCGCGATGTCGGTCTCGGCGATCTCGTACTCGTACTGCATCTCGCGCTCCCTACAGCTTGATGCCGATGTCGGCGGCGATCGTGTGCATGTCCAGGAAGCCGCGCGCGACGAACCGGGCGGCGTCCTCACCGGATCCGAGCTGCTGGAAGAGATCGACGAGCTCGGCCTCGTGCGCGGCCGTGTCGCCGCGCCCCTCCGCGATGTCCATGACCACCACGTTCAGCCGGTCCTCGATGTCGGCGATGTTGGCGGCCCGGGGGAACTTGATACTGAACGTCGAGCGGCTGAAGTTCTCGTTGCGTCGGGTCGACCGCAGGTGACTGGACGCGTTGAGCTTGTAGAACATGCAACCCCAGTGCTTGAACGAGTAGTAGTTCAGCAGCGGGAACAACGTGCAGTGGGTCTCCATCGGAGACGAGTCGTAGAGCCCCTTCTCCCTCAGCTCCGCGATGATCTGGTCGGGGTCGTAGCGGTAGCGCATCGCGATGAACGGGAACACGATCTTCGGCAGTTCCTCGTCTTCGGCGAACAGGATCTCCTCGACGGCCCCGTCGAACAGCTCCTCCGTGAGCTTCTCCCCGAAGGTCTCGTAGAAGCCCCGGACGACCTCCCGCACGTTGGACTCCATCGTCAGAATCTGCTGCGGGTCGGCACACAGGACGATGTAGGGGATGCGGTGGGTGTAGGCGTACAGGATCGCCCTGATGACGAAGAACGTGCGGCAGGAGACGCACGGGAGCTTCTCGTCGAGGTACTTGCCCGGCTTCGACGGTGCGGACCGGTTGAAGACGTCCCGCATCATCGTCTTGATGTTGTCGTCGTCGGAGTCCAGCACGAACGTGGCGGGGATCTTCTCCTGCGCGAGCCGGATGTTCTCGGCCGCGTGCGCGCTCTCGAAGGGAACGTCGAAGGTGTACGACAACACCCGCTTGCCGTAGGTGTTGACGAACTTGTCCAGCATGTAGGTGCTGTCCTTGCCGCCGCTGTACATGAAGAGGCAGTCGTAGTCACCGTGCGGGTTCGGCCCGGCGTTGGTGAACTCCTCGTACACCTGGTTGGTGTAGGTGAAGTTCGCCAGCAGCTCGGCGCCGATGTCCAGCTTGCAGATGTTGCACACCCCGTCGGAGCTCAGCGTCACGCCGGGATGACCTTCGGCGAGCGCACACACGCGGCAGCGTTGCATTGATAGACCCCGTCCGTCCTCGGTTGTCGTCGGTGTTGGTGGGCCAGCGTCAGCGAGGCCTGCGTTGTCGTCGTTTCCTGCGCAGATCGGTCAGCATCGTGCGGTCACCGCGGCGGGTGCGCGCGGGCGTACTCGTGTGCCCGGCCACAGCGGAACCAGCCGCTCGTCCGTCTGCTGTGGACAGCCGTCGGGCGAGCGTCCTGATCGTGGGGTACCGGAACATCTCCACCCGGCTCACCGAGTCGGTCACGCGTTCGCGCAGTCGCGCCAGCACGCGCATCAGCAACAGCGAGTTGCCGCCGACCTCGAAGAAGTTGTCGTCGACACCGAGTTCCTCGACCCCCAGCACGGCACGCCAGACGTCGGCGATCTCACGTTCGAGGTCGGAACTCACGGGGGCCCGGCCGCCGGCCCCGGCCGCGGTCGGACGCGGCAGCGCCTTGCGGTCGACCTTGCCGTTGTCGGTCGTCGGTATCCGCTCGACCCGGACGTAGGCCGACGGGATCATGTAGTCGGGCAGGTCCTGCCCGAGATGGGCGCGCAGCTCCGGGACGGGCGCACCGGGCGAGTCGGTCACCAGGTAGGCCACCAGTCTGCGGTCACCGGGCCGGTCCTCCCGCACCACGGTCACGGCGTCCTTGACCCCGGCACACGCGCGCAGGCGGTGTTCGATCTCGCCCAGCTCGATCCGGTAACCGTGGAGCTTCACCTGATCGTCCAGCCTCCGGAGGTACTCCAGACCTCCGTCCGGTCTGTGCCGGACCGCGTCCCCCGTGCGGTAGAGCGGTCCGGACGCCGGGTCGAGCGGGTCCGGCACGAAACGCTGGTCGTCCCTGTCGGTCGCGCCGAGGTAGCCGTCGGCGACGCCCGCCCCGCCGATGTAGAGCTCGCCCGGTATCCCCGGAGGTCGCGGTCTCCGGTCGCCGTCCAGCACGTAGAACCGCGTGTTGGCGATCGGCCGACCGATGTCGAGACGCTCGGCGTCGGTGACTCGACTCGCCGAGGACCAGATCGTGGTCTCGGTGGGGCCGTACATGTTCCACAGCTCACCGCCACCGGCCAGCAGAGCAGCCGCGAGGTCCGCGGGCAGCGCCTCACCGCCGCACAGCATTCTCGTCCGCGCGTTCGGGCGCCAGCCCGCGTCGAGGAGCATCCTCCACGTCGCGGGTGTGGCCTGCAGCATCGTGATCCCGCCGCCGTCCAGGCGCGACCGCAGTGCGAATCCGTCGGCGACGTCGTCCTCCGGGGCGATCTCCACCCTGCCGCCCGTCACCAGCGGAAGGAACAGCTCCAACGCCGCGATGTCGAAGCACACCGTCGTGACCGCCAACAGGCTGTCGTCGGCGGTGAACCCGGGTTCCCGGGCCATGGCGGTGAGGAAGTTCGTGAGAGCCGGGTGCGAGACCCGCACGCCTTTCGGCCGGCCCGTCGAACCGGAGGTGAAGATCACGTACGCGAGCCGTCCCGGAGTCACGGCAGGCGCGACGACGTGCTCCCGGGGCTGGTCGACGAGCACGGGTTCCGTCCGGTCGGGCAGCTGCGACACCAGGTCCGCTCGGGTGACGACCAGGGTCGCGCCCGTGACGGTCAGCATGTGGTCGATGCGCGCACGCGGGTAGAGCGGGTCGAGTGGCACGTAAGCGGCGCCGGACCTGAGCACACCGAGCAGCGCGACGGGAAGATGCTCGGAGCGACGCAGGTAGACGCCCACCAGCGCACCGGGGCCCGCACCCCGCGCTCTGAGGTCGGCGGCCAGCGACGCGCTGCGGCGGTCGAGCTCGCCGTAGGTGAGCACTCGCCCGTCGCACACCACCGCGTTCGCGTCGGGCGTGCTGCGTGCCCGCTCGGCGAAGAGTTCGTGGACGGCCGTCGTCTCCGGGAAGTCCACGGCGGTGTCGTTGAACTCCACGAGCATGCGGCGCAGTTCGCCGTCCGAGCACAGGGGCGCTCGCCTCAGGTCTCGCCCGGCGGGTCCGGCGGCCGCGCGCAGGAAGGTGGCCAGGTGGCCGACGAGCGCGTCGGCGAACTCGCGGGTCAGCGTGGCACGCGCCACCGTCCAGTCGCACCCGGTGCCGTCGGAGGAGATCCGCACGAGCAACGCGGTGCCCGGCCGTGGGCGTGCGGGCTCGGTCAGGTCGGCCTGGAGCTCGACGGCGATGGGCAGCCCGCTCGCCGCCGTCCGCCCGTCCCGCAGCTCGGGGTAGCGCGCCCACACGTCGGTCGGGAAGGTCCCGCGCCGCGAGAGCTCGGCGAGCTGGTCCGACACGCGGTGTTCGACGTCGCGGAGATCGCCGAGCTCGCCCACGGCCGGCAGCCGCAGGGGGACGTGGTCGGCGTAGAGGCCGGCCAGCCGGTCGTCGGTGCGTTGCGCCGTGGTCCGCAGGTCCACATCGGACTCGTAGCCGTCCGTGATCCTGGCGAGGAACGCCAGCGTCGCGGCGAGCAGCCACTCCTGGCGCGCCGGGGCGTCGGCCGGTACGGGTACCGGCGTCGTGGTGGGGCCGTCGTCGGCACGACCGTCCCGATGAGGCAGGTCCAGCGGTCGGAGATCACGCAACCTGCGCACCCAGAACGGTTCGTGCCGCCGGAACCGGGAGTCGGCCTCGCCGGCGAGGCGCAACACCGCCTCGCCCGGGTCCGGCAGTCGGTCGCCCTCCCGGATGCCGTGGGAGGCGGGCCGCACCGGTTCCCCGGTCGCCGAGGTCAGCCCGCTCAACCGCAGGTCATGACCCCGGGTGGCGACGACGAGGCCGTCGTCGCCGACGTCGACGACCGTGCCCGGTTCGCGCCCGGACTTCCGGTCGAGTACTCGGGCGGCCCCCACCGACACGAACGTCGACGCGAGGGCCAGCTTCGTGTGACCGAACTCGTTGGTGTGGGGTCCGAAGTCGGTGGCGCGGACGGCAGCGCACACCTGTTCGGGACTGCTCTCCCAGGACACGAGCCCGCCTCCGGCAGGCCGGTCGAACCGACCGTGGTAGGTACGCCGCGAACGGTCCTGGGGCTCCGGCCGCACTCGCCCGTTTCCCAGCGCGTCGATCAACTCGCCGAACGCGTCGATGCCCGCGTCGAAGCACTTCACGTTCAGCGTGTAGCTCGTGTCGTCCGGATCGACGGGGACGTCCCGGCGCACGAGGACGTCACCCGCGTCGGCCTCGGCGGTCATCACGTGCCACGTGATGCCGTGCGAGTCCGCCCGGTCGAGCAGGGACCACGTGGTGGCGTGCCGACCGGCGTACGCGGGCAGGGGGCCGTCGTGGAAGTTGATCGCGCCCCGGCGCGGTGTGGCGAGCACACGCTCCGGCAGCATCGTCAGGTTGCCGACACTGAACAGGTAGTCGCACGGGTGCTCGGCGAGGAAGTCGGCGAGCACCCCGTCCAGCTCCGCGGCGGGGATGCCGCGCTCTCGCGCCCAGGCTCGGACGTCCTCGTTCGGTGAGACCACGCCGGTGACGTGGTGCCCCCGGTCGCGCGCCACTTCCGCGCAGGACACGACCATCGCCTGTTCCCCGACGAAGGCACAACGCAGCGTCTCGGTCGTCATGCGTTCCTCCCGTGGCCGTTGTCACCCGTGAGTGCCCCGAGCCGGCCGAGCAGGTGTGCCACCTGCTCGTCGGACAGTCGCGCGACCGCCTGCTCGAGACCCGTCTCCGCCACCGCCGCCGGTTCCGGCTCCCCCGGCTCCGGCTCGGCCGGAAGGGCCGGGTCGACCGGCGCCGACGGGGCCGATCGGAGGAGCGTGTCCGCGTGCTCGGCGCACAGGTAGTCGGCGAGTCGTCCGATGGTGGTGTGCTCGAACAGGACGGGCGCCGGAAGCGGTCCGAAGTGGATTTCCAGTGCCTGCTTCAGTTCGGGCACCACGAGCGAGTCGATCCCGTACACCTCGAACGGCTCGTCGGGCTCGAACTGGGTCTCCGACATCTCCAGCACTCGGGCGAAGACGGCGATCACCTGCGTCAGGGCGACCTCACGGAGATCCGGTTCCTGCGGCCGGGACTCCCGGGTACGTCGGTCGGACGCGAGTGGCGGCACCGTCTCCCCCGCCTGTTCGACCCGGTCGGCCTCCCGTGTCTCGTCGGTCGGCTCGCCCGGCCCGGCCAGAGCGACCACGCCGTCGCTTTCGGCCAGCAGCAGGCTCTGCGGGACGGTGCCGACCCGGGTCGGCGGCAGGGTACGCACCACCACGTCGCGGAACCCTTCGGTGGCCAGCAGGTCCCGCCAGCGCGGCACGGTGATCAGCGGCGAACCCGGGATGCGGTAGTGCGTGTCCTCGTAGCGCCACCAGCCGTCGGTGAGCCCGAAGATCAGTGGCAGGTAGCAGGCGAACGCCGTGCCCTCGTTGGCCGCCACCATCCCGCCCGGCTTGAGCAGGCGCTTCACCTGCCGCATCGTGTGCGCGACCGAGGGCGTCACGTGGAAGACGTTCGTGCCGAGTACGACGTCGTAGTCGCCGACGTCGAAGCCCTGCTCGGCCAGGTCCGCGTCGATGTCGAGCGTGGCGAACCGGACGAACGGGTAGCGGGCGGCGAACTGCTTGCGGCCGTGCCGGACGAAGGCGCTCGTGATGTCGGTGTACGTGTAGGTGACGCTGCCGGCATGCGGCGCCAACGCCGCGAGCACGGGCGCGCTGGTGCTCCCCGTTCCCGCACCGACCTCCAGGATCCGCAGCCGCGCGCCGGGTTCGTCCCGCAGGCGGCGCTCGACGTAGTCGGCGACGGCCCCGGCGACGAGCTGGTTGTAGCTGTCGGTGATCGCGTTGCCCTGGTAGACGCCGACCACGAGGTCCATCGAGCCCTCGGGGAACAGCACGTCCATGTGGCTGCGCTTGCCGGTGACGACGTCCGGGAAGGCGGCCACACAGCGCACGAGCAACGTCGCCACCGCCGCGATGTCCGGGTACTCGGCGACGAGGTCGCGGACGGCGGAGTCCGGAACCGTCGCCACACCCTGCTCGGCCACGCGAGCCGTGACCACGACCTCGTCGTCCCGGCGGTCCAGGTAGCCCGCCTGCACCAGGATGTCCACCGCCGTCTCGCACAGCCGGTGATACCTCGGGAGGAAGCCCAGGCGATCGCGCAGTCCGGTGACGCGGTGCCGCTCACCCTCGGTCCGGAACACGCCCATCGACTGGAACGCCCCGAGCAGGAGGCGCCGGGCGAGCCGCTCGGCCTCCGCGGAGGCGCGCTGGTGGGCCTCGATACGCGCCGTGTCGGCGTCCCCGGTCGCCACCGCGTCACCCACGGCGTGCACCAGCGACGACGAACCACCCGTGCGGGACCGCAGCCGGAGCCGGTCCCGCACGCCGATGGCCGCGAGCGCCCTTCGGTGCGCCCGGATCGCGACGACCTGCGGCAGCGGGCAGGCCAACGCCCGTTCCACGACCGACATCCCGGCGGCGGCCGTGATCGGTTCGACGCCCGCCCCGGCGAGCTGCCGAAGCACCTGCTCCCGTTCGGGCCGCCCTGCCGCGTGCCAGTAGCCCCAGTTGACGACGGTGACGGGAACTCTCCCGGACGCGGCGACACCCAGCGCCACGGCGTCGGCGGCGCCGCACCCGGCGGCGTACCCGCTTTGCCCCGCGTCCGCCCGGAAGGACGCGGCGGACGAGTGGACGAGGACGAAGTCCAGGTCGGCGGTCCGCACGACCTCGAACAGGGCCGCGACGGTGCGGGCCTTGCTCTCCACATCGGCCCGCAGTCGTGATGCGGACCGCGTGACGATCGGCTCGGCGTCGAACTCCATGACCGAGTGGATCACCCCGTGGACGGCGCCGAACCGCTGCTCGCCACGTCGCAGCGCCTCGCGGAGCACCGCGGGATCCGCCGCATCGCCCCGCACGTACAGCACCGCACCGCCCGCGCGCTCCAGCTGCGCGATCCTGTCACGGCGCGCGGAGTCGAGGGCCGAGCGCCCCACGACGACCAGGCGTGCGCCGTAGGTCCGGGCGAGATGCGTGCACGTGTCGAACCCGACCACCCCGAGCCCACCCACGACGACGTAGCAGCCCTCCCGGCGGAACGGGCTGGCCGCCGGTTCGGGCAGCGCGACCGGCACCAGTGCGCGCACGTAGCGGACCGCCGAGCGCAGCAACACCGGTTCGCCCGACTCCGTCCACGGCTCGGCGACGACCGCGGGTGCCGACTCGGCCTCCTCCCCGGTCCGCACGTCCACACAGGACACCGGAAGGACCGGGTGTTCGCTCCGCAACACCGAGCAGAAGCCGTGCAGGGCCGCGTTCGCGGGCCGAACGGGATCGTCGGCCGTGAGTGCGACCGCATCGGTGGTGACGACCTTCACCCGGGTACGGCCGTCGAGCCGTCCGTGCCGGTGCAGTGCCTTCACGAGCTGGGACAGCGCCAGCACCCCGCGTTCCGGCGCTACCGCGTCCGCCTCGGCGGTTGCGCCCTCCCCGAGGAAGTAGACGGTGTCCGGGCCGGCTTCTCCGGCGAGGATTCGGTCGAGTTCCCCGTCGGAGGGCCCGTCCGGCCCGATCCCGACGCAGCGGACGGGGTCGTCGCCATGAGCACCCGTGAGCGCCTCGGCGAGGCCGGTCGCGGACTCGAACGTCACGATCAGCACCGAGCCGGGCGGTGCCGCCGGTGCGGGTGGTCGAGGTGCGGCCGTCCAGTGAACGCGGTGCGAGAACTCCTGGCGTGAGGTCCTCTGCCGCCGCACCGCCAGCCCGTCGACCCGCACGCACACCCGCCCGGAGTCGTCCAGCACGGTCACGTCGTAGGCGTCCCGCCCGGCCCGGACCACGTGGACGTGCCCCACCGCGGGCAGCGCACGGAACCGCAGGACGCGCTGGGCCGAGTACGGGACGAACGGCACGCCGTCGAGGTCGTCGCCGACGTAGTACGCGGCCACCGTGTGCAGTGCCGCGTCCAGTACGGCGGGGTGCAGGGCTCGCCGCTGCACGTCGCCGTGCTCGGTCGCCCGGAACCGGCTCACGACCACGTCTCCGGAGAACCACACCCGTTCCAGCAGCCGGAAGTACGGCCCGTAGGTGACGCCGAGCCGGCTCATCGCGTCGTAGAACGCCTCCCCGTCGAGTTGCCGCGTGGAGCGGTCGAGGACGGCGTCGAGCGAGACCTCCGGCGGCGTGGGTGCCGCAGCGTTGTCGACGAGAACACCGCGGCAGGACACCGTCGCGGCCTCGGCGTCGGCACCACGCACCGCGAAGTCCCGGCGCCCGGACGTCGGCGCACCGACCGTGATCACCAGGTCCTCGGCATCGGCGTCCACCACGACCGGTGCCATCCAGTAGACGTCGGTCAATGCGCGCTGGTCGTCGCCCACCGCGTCGAGGACGAGGTCGAGATACCCGGCGCCGGGCAGGATGGTGCGCCCGCCGACCACGTGGTCGGCCACCAGGGGATCGTCGGGACGCAGCGTGCGCCGCCAGGTGCGCTCACCCTGCTCGCCGGACGGCGTGTCACCGGTCCGCGTGATCCAGTGCCGCACCCGCGCGAAGGGGTAGGTCGGCAAGGACACCCTGCGCCCGCGATGGCCGGCGGCCTCGGGCAGGTCCGCCCAGTCGAGGACGACACCGCTGACCCACAGCGCGGCCAGCTTGTCCCACTGCCCGGCCCGGGCGAGCCCGCGCAGGAACTCTCGTCCGCCTTCCCCCGTGGTGAACAGGTCGGCGAGCGCCGGATCGCCCTGCTTGGCGTTGCCCCGGTGCACACCGGGCCGCGCCTGCCCACGGGCGACGGCGGCGAGGGTGTCGACCGCCTCGTCGAGATCGCGTGCCACGAACGCCAGCCGTTCCACCATGGCTTCGCGGCCGACGCGGAGGGTGTGGGCGACGTCGGCGAGGGCGAGCCCCGCCCCCGCGCCGGCGAGGTGGTCGGACAGCACCGCGGCGTAGCGGCGAAGGGCGTCGTCGTCGCGGGCCGACACCACCACGAGCTCGGGCCCGGCCGGGACCGGCTCCTCGGTTCGGACGAACTCCTCCAGCACGACGTGGGCGTTCGTGCCGCCCGCACCGAACGAGCTCACCGCCGCACGTCGAGGCGCTCCACCCTCGGTCGGCCACGACCGCAGTTCCCGCTGGATCCGGAACGGCGACTCGGCGAAGTCGATGACGGGGTTGGGCTCGTCCGCGTGCAACGACGGCACGAGCTCACCGTGCCGCAGCTGCAGCACCGCCTTGGACACCCCCGCGATTCCCGCGGCACCTTCGAGGTGGCCGATGTTGGACTTCACCGACCCCAGAGCGCAGAACCCGCGGTCGCCGGTGTCGGACCGGAACGCCTCGGCCAGTCCGGTGTGTTCGATCGGGTCACCGAGGCTCGTCCCCGTGCCGTGCGCCTCCACGTAGCCGATGTCCCGCGCACTGACCCCGGCCTTGGCCAGGGCCTCGCGGATCAGCGCACGCTGCGCGTTGGGGTTCGGCACGGTGAACCCGTGGGTGCGGCCACCGTGGTTGACGGCGGTCGCCTTGATCACCGCGTGGATGTTGTCCCCGTCCGCGACCGCGCGGTCGAGCCGCTTGAGCAGCACCGCACCGACACCCTCGCCCGGCACGTATCCGGTGCCGCCCGCACCGAAGGATCGGCACCGACCGTCCTCGGCGAGCATCTTCTTGCGGCTCAGGTGCACGTACTTCAGCGGGTGGACGGACACGTTCACACCGCCCGCCAGGGCGTACGAGCACTCGCCGCGCACCACGCTCTCGCACGCCTGGTGCAGCGCCACGAGCGAGGCCGAACAGGCGGTGTCCACGACGACGCTGGGGCCACGGAAGTCGCCGAAGTAGGACACCTGGTTCGCGATGGCGGCTCGGTTGGCCATCACCACCTGATGGTTGTTCCTCGCGCTCTCCTCGGCGGCGAGCATCGCGTAGTCGTCCCACATCACGCCGACGAAGACCCCCACGTCCCGGCCCTCGTCGGAGAAGCGCGGACGCGGAAGCGCGTCGAGGGGATACCCCGCGTCCTCCAGCGCCGCCCACGCCGTCTGCAGGAAGAGCCGCTCCTGCGGGTCCATGGACTTGGCCTGCATCGGCGAGATCGCGAAGAACAGCGAGTCGAACGTGTCCACGTCGGACAGGAATCCGCCCCACTTGCCGTAGCTCGTGCCCGCGCTGTCCGGATCGGGATCGTAGAAGCCCGGCAGGCTCCACCGGTCGCGCGGGATCTCGGTGACGGCGTCGCGACCCTGGCGGAGGTTCTCCCAGAACTCGTCGAGCGTGTCCGCCCCCGGATACCGCCCGCTCATCCCGATGATCGCGATGTCACCGGTGCCCGAGAGCACGTCGGGACGATCGTCAGTGGGTGTCGACGGTCGCGGCCTCGTGGTGACGTCCCTCGCGGTCTCGGTGACGGCGACCGGCGGCGCCGGTTCACCGAGCAGCCGAGCAGCGTCGTCGGCACGCTCCCGCAGCAGGTACCCGGCGAGGTCCGCCAAGGTCCGGTACTCGAACAGCACCGTGCCCCGGAGTCCGGGGAACGCGTCGCTCACCGCGTCGGTCAGCTCGGTGATCATCACCGAGTCGATGCCGTACTCCTGCAGAGGCGCGTCCCCTGCGATCTGCGCCGGGTCGAGCTTCAGCACCCCGGACGCCTGGTTCCGGAGGTAGTCCACCAGTTCGGCGGTGCGGGTACCGACGGGTGACGGCGCCACCGGCGCGGACGGGTGTTGCGTGAGGCGTTCGGGCTCGCTCACCGCGGACTCCTCACCCGTCAGGACCCGGGCGATCAGCTCCTGGTCCCCGTGCACCGGCGCCAGCACCGGCACGTCGTACCGCCACACCACGTCCAGCGCCCGCATCGCCTGCTCCGGGGAGAGCCGGTCCAGCCCGGTCGTCTCGCGGTAGGCGGTCAGCTCGTCGGAACGCACGAGCGAGTCCATTCCACCCGCCTCCCACAACGGCCACTGGACGGACACGCTGCGGCCGTGCCGGAGACCGTCGGCCGCCCAGCGCGCCCGCCGCCGGACGTAGGCGTCGACGAACCGGTTCGCGGCCGCGTAGCTGCCCGATCCGAAGTCGCCGATCAGCGAGGAGACGGAGGAGAAGGCCACGAAGAACGACAGGCGGTCGGCTCGCGTGCACCGGTCCAGGTTGACCACGCCGTGGACCTTGGCCGCGAGCGCCGACCGGAACCGCTCGCCGGACACGTCCGTCAGCGGCTGCTGGTCGGCGACGCCCGCGAGGTGGAACACACCGTCGAGGTGGCCGAACCGGCCACGGGCCTCCACGAGCGCGGCTCTCGTCTGGTGCGCGTCGGTGAGGTCGGCCCGCACCGCGAGCACCTCGGCTCCCAGCGACTCCAGCT
This sequence comes from Saccharomonospora azurea NA-128, assembly GCF_000231055.2. Classification (GTDB taxonomy): domain Bacteria; phylum Actinomycetota; class Actinomycetes; order Mycobacteriales; family Pseudonocardiaceae; genus Saccharomonospora; species Saccharomonospora azurea. The sequence goes on from NZ_CM001466.1 coordinate 858,389, forward strand.
CCGCGCACGCGTGCTCGGGCGGCGCGGACCGGCCCAGCAGGACCAGTCGCGCGTGGTACGTCCGGGCGAGGTGGCGGGCCAGCTGCATGCCGACTCCCCCACGGCCCCCGGCCAGCACGTACACGCCGCCGTCGGTCGGCGGTGCCGCCGCCGCCGGGTCGCCGGTGAGCCGCCGGACGGTGCGGACGGTCCGACGGGCACCGTCGTAGCGGACGTCGAGCCCGCGCGGCGAGGTCACGGCGCTCAGCTCGCCGCGCAGCACGTCGGCCAGCCACTCGACTCCCGCCGTGCTCGGAACGTGGACCGTGCACAGCTCCAGGTGGGGAAGGTGCCGTGCGGCGGTCGAGGCCAGACCACCGATCAGCTCGTGTGCGGGAACGTCGGCGGCATCCTCGTCCCGATGCAGGCTGACACACCGGGTCCGGCCGGCTCGCCCGCTCGCCCCCACGGCCTGCGCCAGGAGAAGCAGCGAGACCGCTCCCCTGCCGATCTCCTCGTCGAGGTCGCCCACCTCGGGATGCGGTGTCGTCCACATGTGGACGACGTCCACGTTCGCCGTGGCGGGCAGGCCCGCGATCAGGTCGCGGTAGGCGTTCACGTCCACGGGGTCGATCACGTGGATGTCGCCCGGGGCTTCCGCGGCGGTGTCCGCTGCCTCGGCCGTCCGGTCGCACACGACGATCGTGCGTGGCCAGCCCCCGAGCCTGCCCAGCCGCGCGGCCGACGACGGTTCGCGCGAGAAGATCACCAGGACGTCGCCGCGGCTGCCCTGCGGTCCCGGTGCGGCACTGCGCCAGTCCGGGACGTAACACACCGGGTCGGTGGAAGCCACCGGCATCGACACCGCGGGAGGCCGGGGCAGACTTCCCGCCGGTCGCCCCGCCAGGTCGTCCACCACGGCGAACGGCACACCGTCGTCGTCGACGATGGTCACCCGGTATCGCCACGACGACCGCTGCGCGCCCGCGTCGAGCACTTCGGCGTGCGCGTAGCACCGGCGCGGGATCGGGGCGAACACCTCCAGGGCACCGAGCTCGAACGGGATGACGAGGTCCGCTGCGGCCCGCGGACCGTCCCCGATCCAGTGGCAGGCCCGCAGCGCTCCGTCCAGCAACGCCGGATGCAGGGTGTATCCGGGCACGTCCTCACCGCGGAGGGCGAGCTCCACCATCGCCTCACGCGGTCCACTGTGCACCGTGTCGGTCACCTGGAAGCTCGGCCCGTACTCGAAACCGGCGTCGCGGTAGGCTCGGTAGACCTCGTCACGTCCGACCCGGGCGGAACACCGGGCTCGGGCGGCCGCGAGGTCGAGGCGCGTCCGCTGGTGAGACGGCTCGCCGTACACCGCCGTCGCGCGGACGTGGACCTCGCGGTTCCCCGCGGCGTCGGAAACGATCTCGACGGCGAGGCCGTCTCGGACCTGCCGTACCTCTACCCGGAGGTCGAGCGCCTCCGCCTCCACCGTGATCGGTCGGGCCCACGTGATGCCGGAGAGGCGCGCGAGGGGAGTCTCGCTCGCCCGTCGTGCCACCGCATGGATCAGTTCGAGACCCGCGGCTCCGGCCAGCAGCGGTCGACCGTGCACGACATGGTCGCGGAGCAGAGGGTCCGCCGCCGACAGGGTCTTTCGGAACCGGACGTGCTCGACCGTCGAGATGTTGGCGTCGAGCAGAGGATGCAGTGCAGGTCCTTCCACCGCCCGAGGCCGCTCCGGCTCGTCCACGCTCGACACCCAGTAGCGTCGGCGAGCGAACGGATAGCCGGGCAGTGAGGTGCGTCGTGGCGGTTGCGCGCTCCACCGCAGCTCCTGCCACCGCCCTTCCGCGCCTGCCAGCCAGGCCTGGGCCACGGTCTGCGGGTCGGTGCTGTCCTCGACGGTCCCCTGCCGTGGTGCGTCGCGGCCGACGTCCGCCCGAGCCAGCCCGGACGGGTTCGCCCCGTCGGCGAACCGACGCAGCAGGGTGACGAGCTCCGTCCCGTCGGCCGTCACCACCGCGAGTCGCGCCCGCATGGGCTCCCGTCCCACGGCGAGCGTGTACGCGACGTCGGCCAGCGGCACCTCGTGCCGTCGCAGGAAGTCCGCCAGCCGCCCGGCATACTCCCTCAACCGGTCCTCGTCCCGCGCCGACAGCACGAACGGCACCGGCGACGTGAGCCGCTGCTCACCGGCGGGCGCGGTGGGCACCGGACGGGCGTCGAGGTGCTCCGACACGATGACGTGTGCGTTCGCGCCACCGGCTCCGAACGAACTGATCCCCGCCTTGCGGGCGATCGGTTGCCCGTCTCCGTCCCGCGACCGCGGCCAGTCGGCCAGGTCGCGTTGGACGACGAACGGCGACCGGTCGAGACCGAGGTCGGGGTTCAGCTGCTCGGTGTGCAGTGAGGGAACCAACGTCCCGTGCCGCAGTTGCAGCAGCAGCTTCGTCAGGCCGGCGACACCCGCCGCCGATTCGAGGTGCCCGATGTTCGACTTGACCGACCCGATCGCGCAGAACCGCTCGTCGGAGGTGTGCTGCCGGAAGGCCTTGGTCAACGCGGCGAGTTCGATCGGGTCGCCGAGCGACGTTCCCGTTCCGTGGGCCTCGACGTAGGACAGCTCCCTCGGGTCGGTGCCTGCCTCGGCCAGAGCCCGGACCACGAGCTCCTGTTGAGCGCGCGGGTTGGGGACGGTCAACCCGCTGCCATTGGTGGCACCACCGTGGTTGACCGCGCTGCCGAGGATGACGCCGTAGACGTGGTCTCCGTCGGCGACGGCCCGGCTCAGCGGCTTGAGCAGCACCGCGCCCACGCCCTCGCCCGGGACGTAACCGTCCCCGCCCGCGCCGAACGCCCGGCACCGGCCGTCGCTGGACAGGAAGTTGCTCTGGCTCAGCAACACGTACTTGTAGGGGTGCAGCGACAGGTTCACCCCGCCCGCGATCGCGAGTTCGCTCTCGCCGAGGCGCAGGCTCTGGCAGGCCAGGTGCAGCGCAGTGAGCGACGACGAGCACATCGTGTCCAGCGCCAGGCTGGGGCCGTGCAGGTCGAGCGCGTAGGAGACGCGGTTGGCGATGAACGCGAACGACGACTCCGTCACCGGATGCCCGCCCCGCACCGCGTCGGCCGCCCCGTACAGCTGGTACTCGCCGTACATGACGCCCACGAAGACTCCGACGTGCTTCCCGCGGACGGCGCCGGCCCGGTACCCGGCATCCTCCAGGACGTGCCACGACGTCTCCAGGAAGAGCCGTTCCTGGGGATCCATGAGCTCCGCCTCCCGAGGGGAGATGGAGAAGAACAGCGGATCGAACTTGTCCACATCGGACATGAAGCCGCCCCAGCGGGAGCGTGCCGCCCCGGGGCCCGAACGCGTGGTGTAGCGATGGTGGTCCCAGCGCTCCGGTGGGACCTCGGAGACACAGTCCCGCCCCGCCCGCAGGTTGTCCCAGAACTGTCCGAGGTCGTCGGCCATCGGATAGCGGCCGCTCATTCCGATGACGGCGATCGGGTCGTCGGCACCGTCCTGCGCCCAGTGCGCCTCGAAAGCGGGCTCGGCGGTGAGGAAGCGCCCCGCCGGCGCCGCGGTGACCTGCGGTGCCGCGTCGGAGGACGGCCCGCCGTCCAGGGCGGCGACCTCGGCCGGATACTCGTCCGCCAGGTGGTCCGCGAGCGCTTCGAGCGTCTCGTACTCGAAGAACGCCGTGGCGGCGAGGTCCGGGAAGTGGTCGCCGAGGGCGTTGGTCAGTTCGGTGACCACCACCGAGTCGATCCCGTACCGGGTCAACAGCGGCACGGTGGTCTCGACGTCCGCGGGGTTCACCCCGACCTTCTCGCCGACGGTGTCGCGCAGGAGGTCGAGCACGCGCCGACGCGCCGTGGTGTCGGACATCGGTTCCGGCGCCACGGCGATTGCCTTCGGCCTGACCTCGCCGCCGGGCGCGAGCTGCTCGACGATGCGGTCCCGGTCGCCCGTGGCGACGACCACGCAGGACTGCGACGACCGCAACGCGTCGTCGAACGCCGCCAGGCACTCCGCCGTGGACATCGACGTCAGCCCCGTCCGGCGGCGCAGGGCCTGCGCGTCCTGCTCGGAGAGCGCCATCCCGCCGTTCTGCCAGTGCGGCCAGGCGATCGACACCGTCCGACCGGACCGCAGACCCTCCTCGACGAGCTCCTGCCGCAGGCTCGCGTAGTGGTCCAGGAACGCGTTGGCGTAGGCGTAGTCCGTCTGGCCCACGTTCCCGAACACCGCCGCGACCGACGAGCACAGGACGAAGAAGTCGAGGTCCTCTCGCGCGGTGGCCCGGTCGAGCACGCGGGCACCGGTCACCTTCGGCGCGAGGACGGCGGCCAGATCGGCGCGGCTCTTGCGGAAGAGGAACCCGTCCCGGAGCACACCGGCGGCGTGCACGACACCGTGCACCCCACCGTGTTCCTCACGCAGGTCGGCGACGAGCCGCCGGACCGCGTCCTCGTCGGTGACGTCCACGCGTGCGTGGCGCACGGTGCTGCCCCGCGTCTCCAGCGCCGCCATCCGCGCCGACACGGCGTCGGACGGCTCCGACCGGCCCGTGAGCACGATCGTCGAGGTGACCTGCCGGGTGATGTGCTCGGCGAGGAGCAACCCGACGCCGCCCGCACCTCCGGTGATCACGTACACGCCGCCGTCCCGCAACGGCACCGTCGTGAGCGGCCCGGACTCCGGCTCCATCGGGCGGTATCCGCGCACCCGCCTGCAGTGTCCGTCGTAACGCACCTGCTCGGGGCGCGTGGCGTCCACGCCCAGCTCGCGCACGGCATCCCGGAAGGACGCGGCGTCCGTGGCTCCCGACACGACGTGGCAGAGCAGCCGGGGATTCTCCAGCCGGGCGCTCCTGGCGAACCCGGCCACCGCCTCGTGCGCGGGCGATCCGGCAGGACACAGGTAGACCATGCGCAGTTCGGAGGAACCGCGACGGGCGAGCAGCGCCTTGCACAGCGGCAGCAGCGAGCCCACTCCGTCGTCGAACTCGGAGCCGGTCCCGTCCGGACGCGCCAGGGCGTGCACGACGGCGCGCACGTCGACGCCGTCGTCGGCGAGCTCGCTCAGCAGGCGCGCGACGTCGTCCTCGTGGCCCGTGTTCAGCACGAAGTGGTGTTCGGCCTGACGCGCGAACTCGGCACCGGGCTCGGCGAGCACCACGACGGCCTCGGCTCGACCGGCGTCCCGCAGCGCCTCACACAGCCGCGCGCGCTCGTCCTTCGTCCGGGCCAGAAGCAGGTACGCACCCTCCGGGGGCACCGACTCCTCGATCGGGGCCGGTTCCCAGACCGGGCGCAACAGCAGCCTGCGTGGCCGCTCTGCGGTCGGTACGGCGCGGAAGCCCAGTCCGTGCACCCGCGCGAGTACCGTTCCGTCGGTCGCCAGCACGGTGACGTCGACGACGAGTCCGTCGCCGTCGCGCCGCACGAGCCGCGCATGCGCGAGGCAGTCGGCCGGGAAGGGCGCGTACGCACTGACCTCGTCGACGGCCACGGGCAGGTACCGCTCCTCGGTGTCGAACAGCAGTCCCGCCGCCTGGAACGCACCGTCGAGCAGGCAGGGATGCAGCGTGTAGCGCCCGGCCTCGGCTCGCAGTCCCTCGTGCAGCCGCAGCGTCGCCAGCACCTCGCCGTCGCCGTGCCGGATCCCGCGTACGGACCGGAACGGCTCGCCGTACGTCAGGCCGCGCCGCTCGAACAGGGCGTAGGCGGCCTCGACATCACCGGGCCGGGAGCAGGCGGCGTGCAGGTCGGTGACGTCCACCGGTCCCGGTTGCTCGGCGTGCCCCAGCTCGATCCGGCCGCGAACGCCGACGACGTCCTCCGCGCCGATGTCGAAGGACACGGTGCCGTCGGACTCCGGCGCCAGGGACAGGGTGACCGACCGGTGCCCGTCGTCGGGTCCCAGCATCCGCTCGAATCGGATCGCCCGCACCGCACGCACCGGTGCCTCTGCGGCGAGCTCGCCCGCGGCGCGAGCCATCTCCAGACAGGCCGCGGCGGGCAGCACCCGCTTGCCGGACACGCGGTGGTCGGCCACGACGAGCGAGTCGGTCAGCTCCGTGGTGAACGTCTGGCGCCGGAGGGTCGAGTCGTTGCGGTCGAGGAGCGGGTGCAGGCCCGGCGTTCCGGACACGGCCACGGGGCCGGTCGTCGCCGAGTCGACCCAGTGCCGGTGGCGGGCGAACGGATACCCCGGCAACGACACCCGCCTGAGCACGTCGTCGCCCGCATGCCGCGCCGTCCAGTCGACCGCGGCACCGCGCGTCCACAACCGGGCGAGCGCGAGCAGGTCGTCGGACTCCAGGGCGGCCCCGACCTCGTCCGCGTACCGGGCCCGCGACCGGGAATCGGTGGCGGCGGAGGCCTGGACCGCGTGCGGCGGTGCGGGCTCCTCCTCGGCACAGGCGCGCAACGCCGAGACCAGCTCCGCACCGTCGGCCGTCACGACGGCGAGCCGGTGCTCCAGCTCGACGCGCCCGACCTGCAACGTGTAGGCGACGTCGGCCGGCTCCAGAGGCTCCCGTTCGAGGTGTTCGGCGAGCCGGCGCGCGTAGTCGCGCAGCCGCTCCGGGGCGCGCGCGGACAGCACGAACGCGTGCGACCGGGTGTCCCGCCGCTGCGCGGCCGGGACCGTGGTGCTCGGCGCGGTTTCGCGATGTTCGGCCAGGACCACGTGGGCGTTCGAGCCCCCCGCACCGAACGAACTCAGCGCCGCGATCCTGGGCGCCGGACCCGTGTCCGTCCTCCGCTCCGGCCACGGCGCGAGCGTCCGCTGCACCGCGAAGGGGGTGCGGGAGAAGTCGATGTTCGGATTCGGCTCGTCCGCGTGCAGGGACGGCGCGAGCATGCCATGCCGGAACTGCATCAGCACCTTCGTCAGGCCCGCGATGCCCGCCGCTGATTCGAGATGCCCGACGTTCGACTTCACCGACCCGATCGCACACGATCCACTGGGGACGTCGGCGCCCCCGAGTGCCTTCGTCAGGCCCGTGATCTCGATCGGGTCGCCGAGTGCCGTGCCGGTGCCGTGAGCTTCGACGTAGCCGATGTCGGTCGCCGACACGCCCGCCTTCCGCCACGCCTCGGTGATGACCCGCTGCTGCGCGTGCGGGTTGGGCACCGTGTAGCCGTTCGTCTTGCCACCGTGGTTGACCGCGCTGCCGAGGACGAGACCGTAGATGTGGTCGCCGTCGGCGAGGGCCTGCCGGCGCGGCTTGAGCAGCACCGCACCGACGCCCTCGCCGGGCACGTAGCCGTCACCGCCGGCACCGAACGCCCGGCACCGGCCGTCGCTGGAGACGTAACCGCCCTGGCTCAAGAACACGTACTTGTAGGGGTGCACCGAAACGTTTACCCCACCCGCGATCGCCAGCTCGCTCTCGCCTCGGCGCAGGCTCTCGCACGCGAGGTGCAGGGCGGTGAGCGACGACGAGCACATCGTGTCCAGCGCCAGGCTCGGGCCCTGGAGGTCGAGGAGGTACGACACCCGGTTCGCGATCGAGGCGTACGACGAGTTGGTGACCGGACGACCGCCACGCAGCGCGTCCACCGCCCCGTAGAACTGGTACTCGCCGTACATGACGCCGACGAAGACCCCGACCGGCCGCCCACGCAGATCGTCCCTGCGGTAGCCCGCGTCCTCGACCACGTGCCAGGCGGTCTCCAGGAACAACCGTTCCTGCGGGTCCATCAGGTCGGCTTCCCTCGGCATGATCGGGAAGAAGAGCGGGTCGAACTTGTCCACATCGGACAGGAAGCCGCCCCACCGCGAGTGGGCGGAGCCGAGGCGCTGCCGTTCGGGGTCGAAGAACCGGTCGTGGTCCCATCTGTCCGCGGGGACCTCGGTGATGCAGTCGCGCCCCTGGGCGAGGTTCTCCCAGAACTCGTGCACATCGTCGGCCATCGGATAGCGGCCGGACAGCCCGATGATCGCGATGGCGTCGTCGTGGTCGTCCGACCGCGCGGAGAGCGGGTCGGCGTCGGCACCGGTCTGCGTGGTCAGCACCGGCTCGGCTCGTCGGCCGGGGGCGGTGTCTCCGCCGGAGCTCGCGGCGAGTTGCCGGATCCGCTCCGGGTGCTCCTCGGCGAAGTACTCGGCGAGCAGACCGAGCGATTCGTACTCGAAGAACAACGTCTTCGACAGCTCGCCGAAGTGCGCCTCCATCCGCTCGTTCAGCCGACTGATCATCAGAGAGTCGATGCCGTACCGCTCGAACGGCTCGGCGGGATCGAGATCGGCGGGATCGAGCTTGGTCGTCTCGGCGAGGATGCCGCGCAGCACCTCTTCCGCCTGCCGCACGAGCTCGCCCTCACCGTGCGGCTCGTCGGCCCGGGCGTCGTCGCCGAGCGCCTCGGTGGTCGCGGTGTGCTCGGTGTCCTCGGCGAGCCTGCGCACGACGAGCGCACGCACCTGGGCCACCACAGTCCCGTCGTCGTCGGTCACGGTGAGGTCGGCGGTCGCCGTCTTCCGCCCACCGCTGTCACGCAACCGCACCACGGCGTGGCACTCCGACGGCAACGGCGCCAGGATCCGCAGCTCGCCGAAACCCAGCGGAAGGAAGGACGGCGTGTCAGCCTCGCTCGCCCCGGCATCCTCGGACAGGAGGGCCACCACGGTCTGGAACGCGCCGTCGAGCAGGCAGGGGTGCAGCGGTAACCGCTCGTCGTCCCCGGTGAGCGCGAGCGACGCCACCGCCTCCCGCTCGCCGAGCCGCACCTCGCGCAACACCCGGAAGTTCGGGCCGTACCGCAACCCGTGCCGCTCGAACGCGCGGTAACACTCGGCACCGGCTCGCTCGGTCGTGCAGCGGGCCCGGATGCCGTCGAGGTCGACCGGCGGCTCCGGTTCCGACCCGCCCAGCACCAGCTCACCGCGAGCACAACCGCCGTCCCGGGAGCGGATGGTGAAGTCGAGCGCTCCCGCATCCCGCGGCAGCAGGTCGATGCGCAGGGTCTCGCCCCGAGCGCCGACCGGCACGAGCCGGTCGAAGGAGACCGACCGGAGTGCCCCGACGCGCGTCTCCCCCGCCACCTCGCCGGCGGCCCGGGCCAGCTCGACGTAGCCCGCGGCGGGGAACACGCGATCACCGAAGACGACGTGGTCCGCCACCACGAACTCGTCGCCGGACAACGCCAACTCGAAGGCGGAACCGCGCATCGTCGAGACGTTGGTGCCGAGCAGCGGGTGCGGCCCGTCCTGGGTCGTCGTGGTCACCACCGGCGCGGCTGCGGGCATCCAACAACGGCGGCCCTCGAACGGGTAGGTGGGCAGCGGCACCCGTCCCCGCCGTTCACCGGAGTAGTACCTGGTCCAGTCGATCGCGACACCACTGCGCCAGAGCCGTGCCACGGTCTGCGCAGGGCCCTCGGCTCCGGCCCGCAGGACCACGGACCCCGCCTCCTCGGCCACCGCCGACACGGACGCGATCGGGATCGGCCCCTGCGGAAGCTCAGCGCCGTCGGACTGCCCGGACACCACCGCCAGGGCGTCGGCGAGCTCGACGTCACCGGCGACGGCAGCCGCCACCCACCGACCGAGCGCGTCACCGTGCATCGACGACGGGGTGATGCCCCACCGCCGCCAGCACCGACCGAGGGCGTACTGGGCCGCGAAGATTCTGCCCGGCTCACCCAGTTCCGCGGCACCGGCCGCCAGGCAGTCGGCGTACCGCTGCGCGAACTCCGGTTCGCTCTCCAGCGCCCCGGCGAGGGCCTCCGCGTCGGGCAGGTCGTCACCGAACACGAACGACACCCGCGCGGTGCGCCGCACGGAGTCGGGTGAGGAGTCGGAGCGCAGGTCTGCCACGACCGTCTCGACGTCGCCGGCCACGACGGCGTACCGGTACGGCAACTCCCGCCGACCGACGGCCAACGTGTAGGCGACGTCGGCCAGCGCGAGCTCGGGACGACGTTCGAGGTGCTCCGCGAGATTGCGCCGCATCGCCTGCAGCGCCGACGGGGTCTTCGCCGACAGCACGAGGGGCTGTTCCCGGCGCGCAGACGCGGTCGGCACCGGTCGCGGCGGCGCCTCCTCCAGGATCGCGTGTGCGTTCGTCCCTCCGATGCCGAATGAGCTGACCGCGGCACGACGCGGTCCCTCCTCCGGTCGCTCCCAGTCGGCCGTGTCCGTGGCGACGTAGAACGGGCTGCTCGCGAAGTCGATGGCGGGGTTGGGGCGCTCGAAGTTCACGGTCGGCACGATGGTGCGCTCCCGCAACATCAGCGCGGACTTGATGACCCCCGCCACGCCGGCGGCCGCATCGAGGTGCCCGACGTTCGACTTCACCGATCCGATGGCGCAGAACCCACTGCGGTCGGTCTTCCGCCGGAACGCCTCGGTGAGCGCGGACACCTCCACGGGATCACCGAGCCGGGTCGCCGTGCCGTGGGCCTCGACATGGCCGATCGAGGACGGGTCGACCCCCGCGACGGCCTGCGCGTCCGCGATGACCGCGACCTGCCCTTCCTTCCCGGGCGCGGCGTAGCCGACCTTCATCGACCCGTCGTTGTTCGTGGCGGTGCCCTTGATGACCGCGTGGATCGTGTCGCCGTCGGCGAGCGCGTCGCGACACGGCTTCAGAACGACGACACCGACCCCGTTGCCCAGCACGGTGCCACTGGCCTCGGTGTCGAACGTGCGGACCCGGCCGTCGGCGGAGAGGATGGCGCCCTCGTCGTACAAGTACCCCGTCTCCTCCGGCACCTTCACCGTCACGCCACCGGCGAGCGCGAGATCGCACTCGCCGTTGACCAGCGCCTGGCACGCCAGGTGGATCGCGACGAGCGACGTCGAGCAGGCGGTCTGCACGGTATAGCTCGGTCCCCGCAGGTCGAGCTTGTAGGACACCCGGGTGGAGAGATAGTCCTTGTCGTTGCCCACCATCACGGCGAAGTGCTGTGCGGTGGTCGTCTGGTCCACGTGCGGCAACACGTGACGCTGCAGGTACAGGTTGATGGCGGCACCGGCGTAGACACCGATCAGACCGGGATATCGGGCCGAGTCGTACCCCGCGTCCTCCAACGCCGCGTAGGCCTGCTCCAGGAACAGCCGCTGTTGGGGGTCGATGTACTCCGCGTCGGCCGGGGTGTATTCGAACAGCGCCGTGTCGAAGAGGTCGACGCCGCCCAGAACACCGTGCGCACGCACGTAGTCCGGGTCGTCGATCAACTCGACAGGGATGCCCGCCGAACGCAGGTCCTCCTCCGTGAACCGGGTGATGCCGTCGCGTCCGGAACGCAACAGCTCCCAGAACTGTTCGATGTTCGCCGCGCCCGGGAAGCGTCCGGACATGCCGACGACGGCGATGTCGGTCGACCGCACGTCGGCGCTCTCTCGCTGTGCGCTCATCGTGCGTTCACACCGATTCCGGAAATTCGGGCGGACAACAGGTTCTTCACTGGAATCGATAGACCGGACGGCACCATGAATGACCGCTCCACATCCTGTTCGGGGTAGGCGAACCAACTGTCCACACAGGAATCCAACTTCGGCGCGCTTATGCTGCCACGGGGCCGTTTTTTATGTCAACGCGTCACAAGATGCACCCGGAACAAGGGCATCGACTCACGAGATCGCGGTTGCACGGCACGGATTCACGCGTCCTGGAAATCCACTGCGACAACGGTTTTCCGGTGGTTGCACGGACAACCCGACGTGGTACCAAGATCTGCCGATCTCGGTCGCGACGGTCGTGCAGCCCTGTGCCGCCACTCTCCGAAAAGGAACAATCCGTGACAGACATGGCAGCCGCACGCGCGGACGTATTCACCCCGGACGCCCTACAGGACCCACACGGCCTGTACCGGACTCTGCGCGAAGAAACGCCCGTTCGGCAGGTCCTCCTTCCGCACGGCCTGAAGGCCTGGCTCATCACCCGCCACGCCGACGTCCTCGACGCACTGACCGACTCCCGGCTCCGCAAGAACGTCCGCAGTGTCCTGGAACGCAACAGCGTCGAGGAGACCGCCTCCGAGGGCTTCGTCGACGAACTCGCCGACAACCTGCTCAGCACGGATCCTCCCGACCACACCCGGCTCCGCAGCCTCGTCGGCAAGGCCTTCACCGCCCGCCGGATCGCCGAGCTGCGGCCGCGGATCGAGGAGATCACCGACCACCTGCTCGACGACCTTCCCGACTCGGGTGAAGTCGACCTGTTGACCACGTTCGCCCAGCCGCTGCCGGTGTTCGTGATCTGCGAGCTCCTCGGTGTCCCCACCGACGACCGGGCGACCTTCGTCGGCTGGTCGAACCGGGTCATCTCCGCCGAGGGAGGCAGCGCCACCCGGGAGGACGGCCTCGCGTTGCGGGACTTCCTCCGCGAGCTGATCGCGGCGAAACGCGCCGAACCGGGAGACGACCTCATCAGCGCCCTGGTCGAGGCGCGCGACGACGGCGACCGCCTCAACGAACGCGAGCTCGTCTCGATGTGCTTCGTCCTGCTCGTCGCCGGCATCGAGTCCACAGTGCACCTCATCTGCAACTCCGTGGTGGCGCTGCTACGCCATCCCGAACAGCTCGCGGCCCTCCGGGACGACCCGTCCCTGCTGACCCGGACGATCGAGGAGGTGATCCGCTACGACGGCCCGGTCAACACCGCGACCGTCCGCTACGCGGCGGAGGACGTCGCGTTCGGCGACGTCGTGATCCCCGCGGGCGACCTGGTCCTCGTGTCACCGTTGTCCGCGAACCGTGATCCCGACTTCTTCCCCGAGCCCGACCGGTTCGACATCACGCGGTCCACGCACGGTCACCTCGGCTTCGGCCACGGCATCCACTTCTGCCTGGGCGCCTCGCTGGCCCGGCTGGAGGGCGAGGTCGCGCTCGGTCGCCTGCTGGAGGCCTACCCCGGCATCCGGCTGACCCCCGACCACGACCACCTCCCGTACCGCTACAGCCCCATCGTCAGGGGACTGCAGACGTTCCCGGTCCGGCTCTGAGCGCAGCGCCGAACCGGCGATTCGACTCACCGAAGACGCACACCACTCGGATCGGAGGACCAATGGAAGTCATGGCCTTTGTCGAGCCGCAGGTCGGCGCCCACTTCGACGACGTGCTACGGGTCGCGAGATCCGCTGAGGACGCCGGATTCGACGGGTTCTTCCTCGCGGACCATTTCCTGAAGAACGAGGAGTTCCTCAAGCCGAACCCCGGCGGACTGCCCGGGCCCACCGACGTCTGGTTGACACTGGCGGCTCTCGCGCAAGCGACCTCCACCCTGACCCTCGGCCCGCTCATGACGTCGGCGACGTTCCGCATGCCCGCCCTGCTCGCCATCGCCGCCGCACAGGTCGACCAGATGTCGCGAGGCCGGCTGCGGATGGGCATCGGTGCGGGCTGGTACGAGGAGGAACACCACGCCTACGGGGTCCCGTTCCCGCCCCCGCGCGAACGGTTCGATCGGCTCGAGGAACAGCTGGAGGTGATCACCGGGCTGTGGGAGACCCCGGTCGGCAAGACGTTCACCCACGTCGGCGCCCACTACACGCTGACCGAGTCGCCGGCACTGCCCAAACCGCACCAGCAGCCCCACCCGCCGATCATCATCGGAGGCATCGGACCTCGCCGCACACCACGCATCGCCGCGCGCTTCGCCGACGAGTACAACCTGCCCTACCTCGACGTCGACACCGCCTGCGCCCGCTTCGAGAACATCCGCTCCCTCTGCACGGAACTCGGCAGGGATCCGGACGAGGTCGTGCCGTCGGCCACTCACGCCGCGTGCGTCGGACGCGACGACGAGGAACTGGACCGCCGGGCGGCGGCCTTCAGCGCCGGGATCGACGCACTCCGGATCGGCGCCATGGCGGGAACGCCGACCGAGGTCGTCGACAAGATCGGACTCTGGAAGGAACGGACCGGCATCCAGCGGCTCTATCTCCAGCTGCAGGACCTCCGGGACCTCGACCAGCTGGACCTCATCGGTGCCGAGGTGCTGCCCCAGGTGAGATGACGTGCGTGCGCCCGGCCGCCGCGACGACGCGGTCGGCCGGGCGCGAGCCACGCGACACGGCAGGTCACCTCACGTCGCGGGCGGCTCCGGCAGACCCTGCACGATGGCGTCCTGGGGACTGGACGGCGGATACCCCGCCTCAGCCCTGATGCGCGCACCCCACTCCCGCAGGATCGCGACGAGTTCCCACAGATCCTCCCCCAGCGCGTCGACGATCGGCCTGCACTGGGCGTCGGTCGCGGACTCGATGCGCTCCCTCAGCGCGCGCCCGTGCTCGGTCAGTTCCCCGTCCACGACGAGGCCGCGCTCGTGCAGCCGCTCCTCCCCGGGGTCGAAGTCCGCGTCGTCCCACCCCTTCGACCGCCAGTACGACCGGGGCGGCATCCCCGAGTACAGCTCGGTGAGCAGCCCGAGTTCGACCGCGTCGACGCCGGCGGCCGTCCACGCGGCGGTGTGCGCGTCACCGCGGTACTCCCGCAGCATCTCCGCCGTGAGCCACAGCCGCCCCAGCGGGTGGTCGGGCGCGCTCTGCGCACGCAGACCCGCGAAGAGCGGTCTGCCTTCCGCACGAAGGTCCGCCGTGGCCCGTTCGAGCAACTCCGTCGCCCGGGAGAGCCCGTCCGGCTCCGGGCCCAACACTCGCTCCAGCTGGGCGAGAGCTCCGGCGTTACGGGCGGCTCGGATACTCGGTGCGTCCGTGAGCGACCAACCGTGTTCGACGGCCGGCACCACGACCGCGGGATTGAAGACTCCCAGGGCGGACGCGATGACCATCCCGGGAACCTGCCCCAAGCTCGAACCGCGGCTGCAGAAGTAGGCTGCCGGATCCGGAATGGACACCGAACCCCACACCGCGGCCGCGGCCGGGTCGGGGATCGGTCCCATACTCGGGGCGAACCCCAGCTCGGCGTAGGCGGCGTGACACTCCGGTGCGAAGAAGACCTGACCGGCCACCGGGTCCACCGCCGCCGCCAACCACCGCGACCGGACCGCCACCTCGTCCAGCGGGTCCAGCGAGTTTTGTGTGTCCTGTGTCGCTACCGCGATCTCGTCGCCGACACTCGACATCGATGTCCTTCCCTTGAGTTCGACCGTCACACCCGGGTGGCGTAGACGAGGAAGTAGCGCAGTTCCGCCGGGATCTCGGCCGACCCCACCGTCTGCGTCGTGAACCCGTGTCGGGCGAGCACGCTCACGACCGCGTCCAGCCTCCGGCCGTCGAGGTCCTGCACCTCGACCACGGCCTGCCGGATCCGAGGCCAGTCGCTGTCGTCGATCCCCGCCAACACGTCCAGCTCGGCGCCCTCGACGTCGACCTTCAGCAGGTCGATGGTGTCGATGTCGGGACGTCGCGCGAGGACGTCCGACAACCGCTCGACGGTGGCACTCACCTCGTAGCCCTGGAGTTGTCGTTCCGCCTCCTCCCAGCCCTGCCGTCCGAACAGCGGCTCGGCCAACTGCTGGGAGAGCCTCTTCTCGGCCGGGTAGCGGGTCGAGTTCGCCGGAATCCGGGGGTAACACGTGAAGACCACATTCTCCTCGCGCCGCTCCCCGAGCCCGACCGGATGCACCGAAACGCCGTCGCCACCGTGGGCCTGCAGGTTCTTGAGTAACGCGTGGCGGGTCACCGGGACCGGTTCGAACGCGAGCACTCGCGCATCCGGGACGAGGTGTTTGACGAACAGCGTGAACAGGCCCACGTGGGCGCCCGCGTCGACGACGACGGCTCCCGGCCGCAGCTCGATGCCGTGGGACAGGTAGTCCCGGGAGTTCCAGACCTCGGAGTAGATGAACTCGATCTCGGAGTACTGCTCGTAGTCGTGTGCCGGGATGTAGTAGTCCTTGCCGTCCGGGAGCCGGACGGTCTGCACCTCGGTCATGACGGTTCCTCCCTGTTCGCTGCCGTGAGTCCGGACCGGACGCGGAGTCGGCGACCTCACCTGTTCACGCGCTGGCCTGCCCCCTCTTCCGGAGTTCGTCGGCGCAGAGACTCCACATCTCGGCGCACCGTTCGGCCAGGACGCGCACGGCCTCGACGCTGTGCCCGGGAACCGCGTTGAGCATGCTGTGCCGCTCCTCGGGCACCATGGCCGCGAAACTCAACCAGCGCAGCAACGCCCGTCCCGCGTCGGTGAACCGCAGCGACGGGTCCTTCGACAACTGAGCCCACACGCCCGCGGTGTCACCGCTGCAGGGCACCTGCTCGACCCGGGGCGGTGCCACGACTTGCGTCACCGCGGACGTCGTCTTCGCGTGCGTGGCCGGACGCAGGCCGGCGGGTATCGGGCTCTCCCCACGACTCAACCGCTGCCGGACGTCCCTGGCGGTGCCCACGGACACTCCGGCTTTCCTCGCGACCGTCCGCAACGACGCATCGGGGTGAGCGGCGATCACGTCGCTGGCCCGAAGCCTGCCCTCCACCAGATCGACGGGCCGCACCTTGCCGTCGAGCCCGATCCGAGCGTTCAACTGGCTACTTTCCACGGTTGAACGCTTACGGATCGCACTCACCGTCCGGGCAGCCAGCCCGGTCCTCGCCGCGATCGCGCGGTCGGACCAGTGAGGGAACGACGCGATCACCCGCCGGGCGGCGGCTTCCCGTTCGGCCAACGACAGCGGGAGCCCGCGCGCGAGGTTCATCTGGATGGCGAGCAGAAAGGCCTCTTCGGGTGTCCCGTCGAAGAATTTGACCTCGATCTTGTCGAGGTTCCGCATTCGAGCCGCCCGCAATCGGTGCATTCCGTCGACGACCCGCATCGACGCCCGATGAACGACGATCGGCGGAATGACCGCCGTGCTTTCCGCGAGCGCGCGGACATGGGAAATGTCTTCACCGAACAATCTCGGCGAATCCGCCGACAGCAGTTCGTCTATCGACACCTCGACAGTCGGACTGAAAGAATCGGCGCCGGATACCGCATTGTCCGACGGATTCGACGAATCGCTTTTCCCGGATCTCACATAGTCGATCACCGAGCACCCGCCGCTCCGGAACCCCTCAGGTCCCTCGATCTCGGATCCTGTCGCTCTCGCAGTCCCGACCCCACGGTGTCCCCATCCCTCGTTCGACCGACACGACCTTCGCCACCTGTGCCTACCCGGCCCCCACCCCTGCGGTCAACCACCATTTCAAAGTTGAATTCTGATCTGACCCGACGTCGCGGGATGCGTCTCCATCGAAACCGGAACACGTCGGAACGAGGCTGTTTATCCAACACAATTCGGGCATGCCGGGCATCCCTTCGAACCAGCGCAAGAAGCGATTCTGAAAACCGCACTCTTCGCCCCCGACGGGCAACCTGGTCAAAGTCGATCTTCGAGGGATCGGTCTACCCTGTCAAGAGGTCGATCGGGGGCACCGCAGCGAGGGCAGCGAGGACACCGCTCCCAATAAAGGGGACACCTCAACTAAAACGACACAGCAGCCACCGCACACAATCACGCATCGTCAGCACGCGACCTGTACCACACGCCCTTTTTCTCCATATCTGCACCGATCGGGTGATCAACATGCCTGAGAGTGCTCGACCGACCGACAGCCGGACCTCCACAGCCCGACCGCGTCAGGCCAGCGGCGGCTTCGAGGCGGCCTGCGGCGTGCCGCCGTCAGCCGTCAGCACACTGATCATCCCGTTCGGTTCGAGGTAGGCGATCCGCACGCCCTCGAGCTCCTCGATGCCGTGCAACCGCAGGTGGCTCCGCACCTCGTCCGCCGTCATGAACTCTCGCTTCAACACCCGCCGGTTCAGCCGCCCGTCCTCGATGAGCAGCCGCGGCCGCGCCTTGACCAGGGCCGCGAAGCGCGGGAACCGGTACGCCGCCGCATCGACGGCCACGCTGCAGAACAGGATGGTCGTGGCGAGCAGTGCCGCGTCGGTGATGCTCTGCGAGTCACCGATGAGGCCGCCACCGACGGACTGCGCGATGAGCACGACGATCAGCACGTCGGTGAGCCCGAGCCCACCTGCCTCCCGTTGGCCGACGACGCGCATCAGCAACAACAGCACCAGGTAGATGACGAGTCCCCGGAGCACGAGTTCCAGCGGCGGTGTCTCCACCGCGAACATGCCTTTCCAATCTGCCATGGCACCGGTTACCCCCTCGGACACCACCGCAGCGCCGGACTTCGAGCCCTGACGTAGAGGTCGTGATACCCCTGCGTGACACCTCTCGGATGCCGGTCCTTCACTCGTGCGGACCGATCACCGGGACACGCCCAGGCCCGCGCCGGGCGACCCGCAGCAGCGCCTCGACGTCCAGGTGCCGCTCGACGAGGTCGGCGAGCAGATCGAGCCGCTGCTCGCGTCTGCGGGCGAAGCTGACGCCCGAGGCCGCGAACGCACGACCACGCGCCCGAGCGGCGAGGTCGAGCACCGCCCGCCCGGACTCGACATGGCGGAGCACTGACTGCGCCGGTCGCCACCGGGCTTGAGGAGTACGGGATTCATCGCGGGCTCGGGCACGGCCCCGGCGGCGAGCGCCTGGATCCACTGTGCACGACCGATCTCGGCACCGTCGGCACAGACCATCGAGTTGTTCGACATGTTCTGCGCCTTGAACGGGGCCACCGTCAACCCACGGCGGGCGAAGGCCCGGCACAGTCCGGTGGTCACAACGGTCTTGCCCGCGTCGGACGTCGTCCCGGCCACGAGCAACCGCGCCGTCCTCGCTTCGCGTGCGTCCACGCGGCGAGTACCGACGCGCAGCAGCGGCGAACGAGGGTGACGACGAGGTTGCGGTCCGACGGTCCGTGACCGCACCCACGATGCGGCCGAGTAGTCTCCGCTCACCTGGAACGATCACCGAGCGAGGAGCCCGGATGAGCACCGTGGGCAATGGTTCGTCACCTGGTTCGTCACCTGGCCCGACACCGGCGGCGGACGCCCGGCAACGACGGCGGGAACAGTGGGGCTGGTACTTCTACGACTGGGCGAACTCGACGTTCTACACGTCCGTGATCACCGTCTTCGGCGCGCTCTACATGAGCTCCGTGGCCGCGCTGGACGCCAAGTCGCATCCGGAACGCAACGGGCTCACCCCGTGCGTGGACGAGCACGGCGTGGACAACAACCTCGTCAACTGCGACATCAGCCTGCTCGGCCTCACCTTCCCCGCCGGCTCGCTGTGGGGCTACCTGCTCGCGGCGTCCACGGTGATCCAGGTTCTCATCCTGCCGATCACGGGCGCGATCGCCGACCGCAGCCAGAACAAAAAGCGCATGCTGGGCTTCTTCGCCTTCCTCGGCTCCGCGGCCTCGGCACTGCTGTTCTTCGTGTCGGAGGACCGCTGGGAGCTCGGCGTGGCGCTGTACATGCTGGGCAACATCGGGTACGGCGCGTCGATCGTCACCTACTACTCGTTCCTGCCCGACATCGCGACGCCCGACGAACGCGACGACGTGTCGTCCCGCGGGTGGGCGTTCGGCTACCTCGGCGGTGGCGTCGCGCTGGCCGCGCAGCTCGCGTTCTACCTCAGCCACGAGTCGTTCGGCATCAGCGAGTCGATGGCCGTGCGCATCTGCTACCTCACCTCGGGGCTGTGGTGGGCGCTGTTCACGATCATCCCCCTGCGGCGGCTCACCGAACGGCAGGCGCCGCACGGGCCGGAACACGGTGCGTCGGTCCTCAAGGCCGGGTTCGTGGAACTGCGCGACACCCTGCGCGCCGCGAAGGCGTTCCCGCTGACGCTGGCGTTCCTCGGCGCCTACCTGGTCTTCACCGACGGGATCTCCACAGTGGTCTCCGTGTCGGCACAGTACGGCTCGGAGGAGCTCAAGTTCGGCAACGAGGTGCTGATCGCGACCATCCTCGTCATCCAGTTCGTGGCCTACGTCGGCGGGATGCTGCACGGCCTGGTGGCCCGCCGCTGGGGCACGAAGAAGACCATCCTGGCGAGCCTCGTCGTGTGGATGGTCGTCGTCGCCAGCGCCTACTTCATCGAGGCGGGCCAGCAGTTCCAGTTCTACGCCGTCGCCGCCGGGATCGGGCTCGTGCTGGGCGGCACGAACGCCCTGTCCCGCTCCCTGTACAGCCAGATGATTCCCGCGGGCAAGGAGGCGCAGTACTACTCGCTCTACGAGATCGGCGAGCGCGGCACCTCGTGGCTCGGACCGCTGCTGTTCGCGGGCGTCGGCCAGGCCACCGGCTCGTTCCGGTACGCGATCATCGCGCTGCTGGTGTTCTTCGTCGTCGGGTTCGTGCTGGTGGCACTCATCCCGGTGCGGCGTGCCATCGCGGAGGCGGGAAACCCCGAGCCGTCGGTGCTGTAGTCGGCTTGCCGAGTGTCGCGCGAGAGCGACGTCGCCTACGGATAGGGTTCTTCGTCGTGACCGTTCTGCATGACGACGACAGCGATCCGACCGACGCGCTCTCCCCCGTCCCTGCTGCAGCGTGGCGCCGGGACATGCCGGTGACGGGCAGAGTCAAGTTCTGCTACGGCCCCATGGACTGCGGGAAATCGACGTTGGCCTTGCAGATCGACCACAACCTCGCCCGCCAGGGCAGGCAGGGTCTGCTGCTGGTCCGCCACGACCGGTCCGGGACGGCACAGATCAGCAGCCGGATCGGCATCACGCGGCGCGCACTGGAGGTCGAGGTCGACACCGACGTGCGCGCCCTCGTGCGGCAGGCCTGGGAGCGCGGCAAGCACGTCGACTACCTGATCGTCGACGAGGCGCAGTTCCTGTCGTCGGAACAGGTCGAACAGCTGACCGACCTCGCCGACGAGGCCTGCATCGACGTGTACTGCTTCGGCATCGCGACCGACTTCCGCAGCGAGCTGTTCGCCGGCGCGCGGCGGCTGTTCGAGCTGGCCGACGAACTTCAACCCGTTCAGGTGGAAGTGCTCTGCTGGTGCGGACGGCCGGGTCGGTTCAACGCGCGGGTACGCGACGGCGTCGTCCTGCGCACCGGCGACACGGTGTACGTCGCGGACACGGCACCGAGTACACCCGGAACGGGGTCCGTCGGTGAGGTGAACTCCGACACGACACGCTCGTCGACGGAGACGGCTACGGTGCGTTACCAGGTACTTTGTCGACGGCACTTCCGTCTCGGCGAGGTAGGTCCGGACGCGTCCGGACCGGGGCAGCTCCAGTTGGCCTGAACGGCCTAGCCGTCCTCACCCGAACGGAGGATGTGAAAACGGGGTGGTCGCTGTCGCGTCACAGCTTCTCGTGCAGCGACTCCCCTGAAGAAAGCAGTTTTTGACACGGGTGATGTAGTTCATCGCGCGTAACGACGGAGTAGTTGGGAATTCAACCTGCGGTCTCCGTCGTTGCACAGGGTGAGCAAAGCCCTGGCTCTCCTTCGGGAGCCGACCGAAAGGACCCATCATGGCCGACCGTGTTCTTCGTGGAAGCCGGTTGGGTGCGGTCAGTTACGAGACCGACCGCAATCACGACCTAGCCCCACGACGTACCGTGCGCTACAGGTGCCCGAAGGACCACGAGTTCGAGGTACCGTTCTCCGACGACGCGGAGATCCCCTCCGTGTGGGAGTGCAGGCTGCACGGCAGCGAGTCCGAGATCGTCGACGGCGGAGCGCCCGAACCCAAGGAGTCGAAGCCGCCCCGGACGCACTGGGACATGCTCCTGGAGCGGCGGTCGATTCCGGAGCTGGAGGAGCTGCTCAACGAGCGGCTCACCGAGCTCAAGAACCGCAGGGGGCGTACGGCGTAAACCGCGCTTCCACCCGTACGGAAACGAAGGCCACTCTCCTCGCCGGGAGAGTGGCCTTCGTCGTGTCGGCTGCCGGGGCGCGTCAGCGGCGAACCCGCTCACGCCAGGCCCGCACCTGGTCGAGGCGCCGCCGCAGCCCCCACTGCGCGACCTTGAGAATCGCCTCACCGATGATCGAGCCGTTCATCTTCGACTGCCCCACCTCACGCTCGGTGAAGGTGATCGGCACTTCGAGGATCCGGAAGTCCTCCTGCGCGGTACGCCAGGTGAGATCGATCTGGAAGCAGTACCCCTGGGAGGCGATGCGCCCCAGCGGCAGGCGTTGCAGCACCCGGCGGCGGTAGGCCCGGAATCCCGCGGTGATGTCGGAGACCGGGACCCCGAGTGCGATCCGCGAGTACAGGTTGGCCGCCCGCGACAGCAGTTGCCGGTGAGGCGGCCAGTTCACGAGCGCCCCGCCCGGCACGTAGCGCGACCCGATGACCAGATCGGCGTCGACCAGCGCGTCGAGCAGCCGGGGCAGGTCCTCGGGGGCGTGCGAGCCGTCGGCGTCCATCTCGACGACCGTGGCGTAGCCGCGTTCCAGCGCCCAGCGGAACCCCGCGATGTAGGCGGCGCCGAGACCGGCCTTCTGCGTGCGGTGGAGGACGTGCACGCGGTCGTCCTCGTTCGCGAGCTTGTCGGCGACCTCGCCCGTGCCGTCCGGACTGCCGTCGTCGACCACCAACACGTGCACCTGCGGCAGCACCGTGTGGAGCCGACCCACCAGTGGCGGGAGATTCTCCCGCTCGTTGTAGGTCGGGATGATCACCAGCACCGGGTCGGTCTCATCCGTGTGCTGTGTGCCCTCCGCCATGCTGCTCCCCTTCTGTCGCGTCTGCGCGCATTGTGGTCCTCATCGAGTGCGACCGGAGCACGAACCCGGCGACCACTGCGGCGAGCGCGGCCCCGACCAGCGCGTACTCGGTCCACGCACCGAGTCGATCCGACAGCGTAGTCTGCTGGCGCAGGGGCACGTCGGCGACCATTGAGGTGGCCGTGTACAGGCTGGTCGAGCGCATCACCTCGCCGTCCGGCGCGACGATCGCACTGATGCCGCTGGTGGCTGCCACGACGACCGCCCGGCCGTGTTCGACCGCCCGCACCCTCGACATGGCGAGCTGCTGGTGGCTCATCTCACCCGGTCCGAACCACGCGTTGTTGGTGGGTGTGACGAGCAGCTCGGCACCGGCGAGCACGTTCTCCCGCGCCACGTAGTCGTAGGCGACCTCGTAGCAGATGACCGGCCCGATTCGCGTGCCCGCGACGTCGAGGGCGGCGGCCTCCTCGCCCCACCGCATGTCGCGGGTGTCGTCGACGAACGGGGTGAACCAGCGCGCGATGTCGCGCACCGGGACGTACTCGGCGAACGGCACCAGCTCGCGCTTGGTGTACTGCCCGGTGATGCCCTGCCCGGGCTCCCAGACGAGCGTGGCGTTCGCCGTGAGGTCGCTGCCGTCCGGCCGGTGGAGCGAGCCGACCAGCATGGGCACGTCGAACTCCTCGGCGAGCGCGTCCAGCAGCGGGTCACCACCGCGGACGTCGGTGGCCGTCTCGGGCCACACGACGAGATCCGGGCGCGGGACCGCGCCGGAGCGGATGTCCTCCAACAGTTTCGCGCTCTCGGCGAAGTGGTTGGCGCGGATCTCCTCGCGCCTGCCCAGCAGGCCGATCCCCACGTCGGGGGCGTTGCCCTGCACCACGGCGACCGTGCGGGTGCCCGACTCGGGAGCCGTCGGGATGGTGGGCCAGGTCGCCAGCCCCGCGACCACGGGCAACACCACGGCGAGCGCGGGCGCGACCCACCGGCGGCTCGGCCGGAGACCGCCCTCCCGCACCCGCACCACCAGCTGCGCGAGCCCGAACCCGGTGACGAGCACGGCGAACCCGAGCAGCGGCGCCCCACCGAGCGAGGCGAGGGACAGGTAGGCGCCCTCGGCCTGGCTGAATCCCACCCGGCCCCAGGGGAAGCCGTTGAACGGCCAGCGCAGCAGGACCGCCTCCTGCAGGAGGAACACCAGCGCCTGCCACACGGGCGCACCGGGCAGCCTCGACACGACGGGGAACAGGGCACAGGCCAACGCCACGAAGACCGACAGCACCGCGGTCAGCGCGAGCCACGGCGCGGGCCCGAACTCCTCGCCGAGGAAGTCCTGGATCCACACGAGGTGCGCCAGATTGAACGCGACGCCGAACACCAACCCGTAGCCCGCGGCACCCCACCCGCCGCGTCGGTGCAGGACGAGCCCGAGTCCAGCGAAGGCGAACGGCACCACCCACCACCACGAGCGGGGCGCGAACCCCGCGTGGAAGAGCAGTCCGGAGCCCGCGGCGAGCGCGAGGCG
>NZ_CM001466.1:882502-893259 GCF_000231055.2 Saccharomonospora azurea NA-128
CACGCACGTCGGCAGGGCCGCGCCGGGATCGAGCGGAGGCAGGCCCGGGACACGCGAGCGGGGATCGGTGGACCACCGCTGGACACGGCTGTCGGGCGTGGCGACGACCAGCTCGTCGGCGTCCCAGACGGCGTAGTGGGCGGGAGCGCCGGGCACGAGACTGCCCGTCACGCCGTCGTTGACCCCGGCCGCGCGGTGCCCGCCCCGGGTGTGGGCGTTGAAGGCGGCGCGCGCGGAGATCCCGGACCCCGGAGTGCGGTGGTGGACGGCGGCCCGTACCCCGCTCCACGGGTCGAGCAGCGTCACCGGGGCGTCGGATCCCAGCGCGAGGGAGACGCCCTCCGCGGCGAGCATCGAGAACGGGTTGAGCCCGGCGGCCCGGTCGGCCCCGAGCCGGGTCGCGTACATCCCGTCCGCACCTCCCCACAGGGCGTCGAACGCGGGCTGCACGGACGCGGTCACGTTCCACCGCGCCAGCGCCGTCGCCTGCTCCTGGGTGACCATCTCGACGTGGTCGAGCCGGTGCCCCGCGCTGGCGAGAGCGCGGTGCCCGACGGCCTGCTCGGCCAGCCTGAACGCCTCGACGACCTCGGTGACGGCGGCGTCGCCGATGACGTGGAAGCCGGCCTGCACCCCGGCCTCGGTGCACGCGACGACGTGGTCGGCGATCGTCCGGGCGTCGAGGTAGCGGGCGCCCGTCGTGTCGGGCCGGTCGGTGTAGGGCGCGCTCAGCGCGGCCGTGTGGGAGCCGAGGGCGCCGTCGACGAACAGGTCGCCGCCGAGACCGCGCAGGCCGAGCTCGCGGGCGAGGTCGAGCGACGACTCGTCGGCGAGCGCTCCCCAGTACGGGACCACCTCGACCTGCCCCGGTTCGGCGGCGAGCCGCAGCAGGGCGCGCAGGTCGTCCTCGCCGCAGATGTCGGGGCCCGCGCACTCGTGCACGCTCACGACACCGGCCGCCGCGGCGGCCCGGAGGAAGGCCCGCTGGGCACGCTCACGCTGCTCCGGCGTGATCGCTGCGTAGGCCGCCCGGCGGGTCGCGTGGTGCGCGGCCCGGGTCAACGGCCCGTCGGGCGAGTAGCCCTCCGCGCGCACGGCGTCCGGGATCAGGTCGAGCAACGCGCTCGACACCAGCGCCGAGTGGACGTCGACGCGGCTCAGGTACACGGGCACGCCGCCCGCGGCGTCGTCGAGCTCCGCGCGGCTCGGCAGCCGCGGGCTCGTCCAGCACGTCTCGTCCCAGCCGTGCGCGAGCAGCACCTCCCCGGGTGTGGCGGCGGCCCGCACGGCCGCCAGCAGTTCTCCCGCGTCGCGCACCCCGGTGAGGTCGAGCCCGGTGAGGTGGAGACCGGTGTTGGTCGCGTGGACGTGCGCGTCGACGAAGGCGGGCGCGACGAACGCACCGTCGAGGTCGATCACCTCCGCGTCGGGGTGCAGCGCGCGGCCGGGCCCGTCCTGCCCGACCCAGACGACGGTGCCGTCGGTGACGGCCATGGCGGTGGCATCGGGCGAGCTCGGGGTGTGGACGCGTCCGCCGACCAGGAGCGTCGTGTTGCTGCTACTCACGCCCCAGAGTCTGCCACCCTCCTCTATACGGGAGATTTTACGTTCGCGAGCTTCTATGACAGGATATTTTTCACGAGTTGTCGAGACCGAGGAGCAGAAGTGACTGCTACCCAGGAATCTGCTGACCCGTCGATCGAACTCGCGGAACAGCCCTACACCTACCGGCGCGTGGAGTTGGTGGAACCCGACTGGCGACGCTTCCCGGGCTGGCGCGACGTGACGGAGGCCGAATGGCGGGACGCGCAGTGGCAGCGCGTCCACTGCGTGCGCAACGTCAAGCAGCTCCGTGCCGTCATGGGCAACCTGCTGGAGGAGCGCTTCTACGAGGACCTCGTCGCGGACCAGCAGGAGATGGCGACGATGTCGATGCTGCTGCCGCCGCAGATGCTCAACACGATGGCGCCGCACGCCGGCACCGACCCGGCCAAGGTCACCGAGGCCTTCTACGCCGACCCGATCCGGCGGTACATGATGCCGCTGCGCGCCGACCGTGATCCGGACTGGCCCAGCCATCCCCACTCGCAGCGCGACTCGCTGCACGAGGCGGAGATGTGGGTGGTGGAGGGACTCACCCACCGCTACCCCACCAAGGTGCTGGCCGAGCTGCTGTCCACGTGCCCCCAGTACTGCGGTCACTGCACCCGCATGGACCTCGTCGGCAACTCGACTCCACTGATCGACAAGCACAAGCTGGCGCTGAAGCCGGTCGACCGGCAGGACGCGATGATCGACTACCTGAAGCGCACGCCGGGCGTGCGGGACGTGGTGGTCTCCGGCGGTGACGTGGCCAACGTGCCGTGGCACCAGCTGGAGGCGTTCCTCATGCGGGTGCTCGACATCGAGACCGTGCGCGACATCCGGCTGGCCACCAAGGCGCTCGCGGGGCTGCCGCAGCACTGGCTTCAGCCCAAGGTCGTCGAGGGACTCGCCCGCGTGGCCGGCACCGCGCGGCGCCGCGGCGTGAACCTCGCGATCCACACGCACGTCAACCACGCCCAGTCGGTCACCCCGCTGGTCGCCGAGGCCACCCGCACCGCGCTCGACGTCGGCGTGCGGGACGTGCGCAACCAGGGCGTGCTGATGCGGGGCGTCAACGCCACCTCGGCCGACCTGCTGGACCTGTGCTTCGCGCTGCAGGGCGAGGCGAACATCCTGCCGTACTACTTCTACATGTGCGACATGATCCCCAACGCCGAGCACTGGCGCCTGGCCGTGTGGGAGGCGCAGGAACTCCAGCACGCGATCATGGGCTACCTGCCGGGCTACGCGACGCCGCGCATCGTCTGCGACGTCCCGTACGTGGGCAAGCGCTGGGTGCACCAGATCGCCGAGTACGACCGCGAGCGCGGCATCTCGTACTGGACGAAGAACTACCGCACCGGCATCGAGCTCGACGACCCGGAGGCGTTGCGCCGCCGCTACCCGTACTACGACCCGGTGTCGACGCTGCCCGAGGCCGGGCAGCAGTGGTGGCGGGAGAACGGCTGAGGCCGAAATCCGCAAGATCGGTTGCGGCGACCGGGGACGGCGTTAGCATGCGGCATGCCCGCCTGGCGAAGATCACCTTCGCGCCCGCTGCCCCGGTTGCCGTGGACCACGGCGCCCCGCGCGGCGCTGTCGAGCCCGCTCACCCTCGTCGCGGCGACGATCACCGCGCTGCTGTCGTGCTTCCTCGGGATGGGCGCCGTGCTCCATGCCTCGGCCTCGGGTGGTTCGACACTCGACTACCAGTCGACGACGGTGTGTCCCGACGCCTACGGCCCGGTGATCACCAAACCGCGCGTCGAACCGGCACAGGTGCGACCCATCACCGAGGTCGTGGAGCGCCACGCCGCCGCCCACGGCTTCGGCACACCGACGGTGAGCCTCTTCAGCGGCCTCGTCCCGGGCGCGGACTTCGGCACCGGTGACGGCTACACCGTCCGGCTCGCGTACCGCGACGGTGGCACCGACCAGCTCTCCCTCGTGCGCGGCAGTGACTCCCCCGGCCTGTGGGTGGGTCGCGACCTCGCCGACTTCGCGGGCATCGAGCCGGGCAGCCGGGTCGTCAACGCCGACTGGCCCGGCGTCACGGGCATCTACGCCGATCTCCACAACCCCGCGCCGCGTGCATGGTGCTCGGTGCAGGATCTGGCGGTGCAGAACCGGCTGGTCGACCACATCGCGACCGGCTCGGTGGTGTTCGCGACCGACCGGGCGAGCTTCGACGAGGCCACCCGGCAGCATGGCGCGCTCGAACGGCTGACCATCACCTTCTCGACGCCGCCTCCGCGCACCCTGGCCGAGGCCGAGGACACGCGACGGCGCGGGGAGGCCCTGCTCGCGGACGTCCGGGAGGAGCTGCGCGCCCAGGGGCTCGGCGATGCCCTTCTGTCGCAGCCGTTCGCGCGCTCGACCGACCTCGCCCAGCAGGCGCAGGAGACGGTGACCTGGTCGCTTCTGCCCCTCACCGCGCTCGGCATCGGCGTCGGACTCGCCGGGGCGGCCACCGTGGGCCTCCAGTGGTACCACCGGCGTCATGCGCTGGTGCGGTTGCAGTCCGCTCGCGGGCACGGCTCCGTCGCCGTCGGGCTGTTGGCGGCGACCGAGCTCGGGCTCCCCGTCGTGCTCGGGGGTGTGGCCGGTGCGGTGCTGGCCCGGCTCACCGTCCCGCTGTACGCGCCACCGGGCCTGTTCGGCTCCGGTGCCGAACTGACCGGGGTGGCCGTGGCCGGAGGCATCCTGCTGGCGGTGCTCGTCCTGCTGGTCACCGTGGTGGCTCTGCGCGCCCACCGCGAGTTCGGCCTCGGGCTCACCTCACCTCGACGCGGGAGACGACTCCTGGCGTCCGTGCCGTGGGAGTTGCTCACGGCGGGCGTGGCCGTCCTGGGCTGGTCGCGACTGCCCCGGTACGGGGACGTCGCCTCCACCGCGCCCGTTCCCCGGACCGATCCGCTCGCGCTGATCTATCCCGTGGCGGTCGTGCTGACGGTCGGACTCGTGGTCGCTCGACTCGCGTGGTGGGGTCTCGGGTCGTCGCATCGCCTGCGCTGGTGGTCCCGGCCCGCGGTCCAGTGGGCGGTGCGCCGCCTCGCTCACGCCCGCGCGCCGGTGACCGGCGTGCTCGTCGTCGCCGTGCTCGCCGTCGGCACCCTCGCCGTCGGTTCCTCCATCGCCTCCGGCCAGCAGCAGGCGCTGGCGGTGAAGTCGGGAGTGTTCGTCGGAGCCGAGTCGCGTACCGACGTCGAGAACGCGGTCGGACGCGGCGACCTCGCGTTGCCGGACTCGCTGGCACGGTCGAGCACGGTCTTCGGCACCTTCGACACGGGCGACGTGGGCACCGTGCTCGTGATCGACCCCGAGACCTTCGCGGAGGCCGCGTTCGTCGAGCACCTGCCGCGCGAGGACGTGGACCGGATGCTCGCCGCCCTGCGTTCACCTCCCGACGACACCGTGCCCGCGATCCGGATCGGTGGCGCCGCCGAGACCGCGACCACCGCTCTGGGTGAGCTCCGCGCGGTCGGCGCCATCGACGTGGCCCCGGTTCTCGGGGCACAGCAGGGTTACCTCGTGCCGCGCACGGCACTCGACGCGCAGCGCATCGACCAGGTACCGCAGTGGGCGGTGCTGTCGACGCTGTCCGTCGAGGCCGTCGGCGCCGCCCTGCGCGACGCGGGCGTCGTGCACATGAACGCGGCGGATCGCGACACCGCACTCGACGCCCTCCCGTTCTACGTCGTCGAGTGGACGTTCTCGTTCGTCACGCTGCTCGGCGCGACGCTCGGGGTGGCCGCCGCCCTCTCGCTGCTGATCGCGGTGGAGGTACGGCGGCGACAGAACACGCTGGCCGGTGCCCTGGCGATGCGGATGGGCCTGCGCAGTCGCTCGCTGTGGGCGAGTCACGCCACCGAGCTCGGCGTGGTGGCGTTCTCGGCGATCGCCGTCGGGCTGGTCTGTGGCCTCACGGTCGCAGCCGGGTCGATCCAGCGGTTCGATCCGGCACGGTGGCTTCCACCGGCGTCCGGGCTGACCGGCCTCACGCCGTTCGTCGTGACGGTCGTCGTGGCCGGGCTGGGCGTGACGGCCGTGGCGTGCTGGATCGCGGTGCGTTCGGTGCGCACCGCCCGAGTCGCGGAGTTGTTGCGTGACTGACGTGCCGATGTACGAGCTGGACACGGTCGACGTGGAGTACGCCGTGCCGTCCACCAGCGAACGCGTGACCGGACTGCGCGACGTCAGCCTCACGATCCCCTCGTCGGGGCTGACCGTCCTCGCCGGACCGTCGGGCTCCGGGAAGTCCACTTTGCTCCGCGTCCTGTCCCTGTTCCAGACCCCCACGCGGGGAACGCTCAGGTTCCGGGGAGCCGCGGTGGCGCAGTCCTCACGGCGACGTCGGGCGCTGCGCCGGGAGTCGATCGGCCTGGTGTTCCAGAACCCGTCGGACAACCTGGTGCCGCACCTGTCCGTGTCGGACAACCTGCACGCCGCCGCCCAGTCGGCGAACCGCCGGTGCGATCCCGCCGCGCTGCTCGAACGGCTGGGCCTGGACGGCACCGGCACGTCGCGGATCGCGGCGCTGTCCGGCGGCCAGCAACAGCGCCTGGCGTTCGCCTGCACGCTCGCCCGGGGCACCCCGGTGGTGCTGGCGGACGAGCCGACCTCCCAGCTCGACGACCGCTCCGCGAGCCACGTGCTCGACGCGATCGACGTGCTGCGTGCCGACGGCGTGGCCGTGGTCGTCGCCTCGCACGACGAACGACTGATCGAGCGCGGGTCCCGCGTGGTGAGGATCCGGTCGGGAGAGATCGTGGCCGAGAACGAGGGACGGGAGGTCGCGCGATGACGGTCGAACACGTCGAGGCCGAGGTGACGCCGCCACCGAAGGAAGCCCCGGCCCTGGCGGCCCGCGGGCTGTGGCGTCGCTTCGGCCGGGGCAACACGGAGGTCGAGATCCTCAAGGGGGTGGATCTGCACGCCGAGGCGGGCGAGATCATCACCATCACGGGCCGATCGGGTTCGGGCAAGACCACGCTGCTCGCGTTGCTGTCGGGCTTCGACATCCCCGACGAGGGCACGGTCACCTTCCGCGGCGAGCCGGCGGGCGAGGTGCCGTGGTCGGTGTGCGCGGTCCTGCCGCAGGCGCTGGGACTCGCGGAAGAGCTGACCTGCGCCGAGAACGTCGCGCTGCCGCTGCGCCTGGGACCCCGCCCGGCCGCCGCGGTGGAGGCCGTCGTATCGGACGTGCTCGGCGAGCTCGGGGTGGCCGAACTCGCCGACCGCTACCCCGCCGAGCTGTCCTTCGGTCAGCAGCAGCGGGTCGCGCTCGCGCGCGCCGTGGCTCCCCGTCCCGCGGTGTTGCTGGCGGACGAGCCGACGGCACACCTCGACCCGGCATCCACCGAGGTGGTGCTGACGCTGTTGCGGCGCGTGGCCGACGAGGGGACCGCCGTCGTCGCCGTCACCCACGACCCGGCCGTACGCGACGTCGCCGACTGCCGGTGGGAACTCGACGGCGGCGTGCTCGTCTCCGGCTAGTCCCGCCGTCCGATCCGGACATCGTGCCCGCACCCACGGCGGCGGTTCGACGTGGTCCTTCTCCCCACGCTCGACATCAGAAGTGGTCGAGCAAGCGACCGAAGCGCTCCACCGTGAGCAGGCGATCGACGGCGAGATCGAGCTCCGCGTGTTCCAGCACCCACGTGTTGTCGTTGGGCACGTACACCGCCCCCAGTCCGGCGGCCAGCGCGGGCAGGATGTCCGAGCTCGGCGAGTTGCCCACCATCCACGTCGTCGCAGGGTCGAGTTCGTGGCGCTCGACGATGCGCGTGTACGTGCCGGTCTCCTTCTCGGGCACCACGTGCACCGCGTGGAAATGCGGGCGCAGTCCCGAGACGTCGAGCTTGCGCCACTGGTCGTCGGTGTCGCCCTTCGTCACCAGCACCAGCGGATACCGCTGCCCGAGCGCCTCCAGGGTCTCACTCACCTCGGGGATCGACTCGATACGACAGTCCAGGACGGCCTCCGCCAGCCGTCGCAGGTGCTCACCTTCGCCAGGGGTCGCCGCGCGCCCGTGGATCCGTTCCAGGCAGTCGCCGAGACTGCGGAGGAACACCGCGGCGCCGTAGCCGTAGCGCGCGGAGTTGGCTCGCTCGACCTCGCCCAGGAGTCGGCGGATCGCTGCCGCGTCGAGTCCGGGCCGCTCCTGCCATCCGCAGAAGTCGTCGCTGGCCCGCTCGAACACGACGTTGCACTCCCACAGAGTGTCGTCGGCGTCGAACAGGAGTGCGGAGCACGGGCTGGACACGCTTCCCCCAGGAAACGAGATCGGGCACGACCACTGGATGCTGGCACACGGGCGCGGGAGGCGGACACTCCTTTTCGCGTAGAATGATCTCTCGTGCGCAGGTCTCGGTGGGTGCTCGGCGCGTTGGCGCTCGCTGCCGTCGCGGTGCTGGTCGCCGTCTTCGTCCTCACCGGCCCCGGTTCCGACACCCAGGACGACCGCCCCGGACCTCCCGGAACGGGCCCCCTCACCGTCGTATCGCTGGGCGACAGCACCATCTCCGGGGAGGGCGCGGGCGACTACACGCGCGACACCGACGGCAAGGACGGCAACTGGTGCCACCGCTCCCGGCATGCCCTGGTGCACCAGATCGAGCTGAGGGGTGTCGTCGAGTCGGTCAACCTCGCGTGCTCCGGCGCGCCGTCGGGGCACGTCGCACTCGGCGACGTCAAGCAGTACACCGAGCCGTCCCAGGCCGGTCAGCTGCGTGACCTGCTCGACGACCACCGGGTGGCCGCCGTGGTCGTCGCGATCGGGGCGAACGACGAGCCGCACTTCTCCCGGCTGATCTCCCAGTGCTTCACCTCCTGGTTCCTCCAGCAGGACTCGCCGTGCAGCGCGCAGATCAAGCAGGACTGGCAGCAGCGGCTGGACGCCATGGTGCCCAAGGTCGTGGCCGCGTTGAACGACGTCAAGCAGGTGCTGAAGGACGCGGGATACGAGCGGTCGGACTACGAGATCGTCCTGCAGTCGTACGCCTCCCCGATCGGGCCCGGTATCCCCGAGAACTGGCGCAACCTCAACGGCTGCCCGTTCCGCGCGGACGACCTGGAGTGGGTGGCCGAGACCGGGGCGATCGAACTGTCCGAGGCCCTGCAGGGCGCGGCCAGGCAGGCGGACGTGCGCTTCCTCGACCTCTCGCGGGCCGGGACGGGCCACGAGGCCTGCCGTGGCGGGGACGACGCCTCGACGGAGTGGTTCACCCGGTTCACGGTGCGCTGGGAGGACCTCGAGGACGTCGACCGCGCGAACCACGCGATCCAGGAGTCGTTCCACCCGAACGCCGCGGGCCACAAGGAGGTGGCGCGGTGCCTGAGCGAGTTCCTCGCCACCAACGACCGGGAGGCCGCGTGCCTCGAAGGTGCCGACGGTCGGCTCCACGCCGCGCCCTCGGCGCAGACACTCGCAGGGAACTGACGCGGCCGACCCGACTCGCGGGACACCACGGCGACGCGGTCAGAGGTCGAGGGCGGCCCGCAACGCACCGTCGATCTGTTCCTGCACCTCGCCGTCGACCTCGGCGACACACTCGCGAAGCCACGGCCGGTACAGCCGGGTGACGTTGACGGTGGAGACCCAGTAGTGGCCGTCGACCGCGACGCCGAGGATGTCGTGGGGATCGCGGTCGAGCAGCTCCGTTCCCAGGAGCCAGGGCCGCTCGGATTCGTTGATGCCGTCGGAGGACAGCAGCAGCATCCGGCGAGCGCGGGCTTGTTCGGAGGGCGGGTGGTAGGTCCAGACCTCACCCCTGCGCACGCAGGTCCTCCAACGCGGCCACCAGCTCGGCTTCGTCGCGCAGCGCCGCCTGCTCGGCAGCCTGCCGGGACCCGGCCGGGTCGGACACGCGGAAGCCCGTCCGCACGACCTCACGGCGTGCCGCCTTGGACAGCCAGGCCGACAGCGAGACACCGTGCGCCTTGGCTGCCTGCTCGGCGAACGCCAGCACACCGTCGTCCAGCGACACCGTCACCTTCCGCGTAGCCATGGCGACATGGTACCGCCTGCCCACCCGGTCGGGGGAGGCTCGGAACGCTCACAGCGTGGGTGATCGGCCCTCGAACGGCGTCGACAGCACGACCGTGGTGCGGGTGGACACCTTGGCCGCCTCCCGGATGCGCCGCAGCAGGTCCTCCAGCGCCAGCGGCGAGGCCACCCGCACCAGCAGCACGTAGGACTCGTCGCCGGCCACCGAGTAGCAGGACTCGATCTCGGAGATGTGTTCGAGCCGCTGCGGGTAGTCGTCCGGAGCCGCCGGGTCGTTCGGCGTCAGCGAGATCAGAGCCGTCAGCGGCAGCCCGATCTGCTCCCCGTCGAGCCGGGCGGTGTAACCGCGGATGACTCCCCGCTGCTCCAACCTCCGGACCCGCTGGTGCACCGCGGACACCGACAACCCGACCCGCTCGGCCAGATCGGTGAAACTGCGGCGGCCGTCGGCCGCCAGCTCCCGCACGATCGCGCGGTCGAGCGGCTCCAGTCCCGCGGCCGTCATGCGGGCAACACGACGAGCTCGTGCGGCCGCGTGTTGAGCGGCTCCACCCCGTCGGCGGTGACCACGACGATGTCCTCGATGCGCGCGCCCCACTGCCCGGCCCGGTACACACCGGGTTCGACGCTGAACGCCATGCCGGGCTGCAACGGCAGGTCGTTGCCGCTCATGATGTAGGGCTCCTCGTGCACGTCGAGGCCGATGCCGTGTCCGGTGCGATGGATGAACAGCTCACCCAGCCCGGCCTCGGTCAGCAGGTCCCGCGCCGCGGCGTCCACCTCGTGCGCCGTGGCACCGGGCCGCACCGCCCGGACGGCCGCCTCCTGGGCACGCTGCAGCACCGCGTACGCCTCGGCGATCTCGGCCGCGGGTTCCCCGACCGCGTACGTGCGGGTCGAGTCGGAGTTGTAGCCCTCCGGGATGGGGCCGCCGATGTCCACCACGACGACGTCCCCGGCCTCGATGACCCGGTCCGACACGTCGTGGTGCGGGCTCGCGCCGTTCGGCCCGGAACCGACGATCACGAAGTCGGCGTGCGTGTGGCCCTCGGCGACGATGGCCTCGGTGATGTCGGCGCCCACCTCGGCCTCCGTGCGGCCCGGCCGCAGCCACTCGCCCATGCGCGCGTGCACGCGGTCGATGGCCTCGGCGGCACGGCGCAGA
>NZ_CM001466.1:893359-907627 GCF_000231055.2 Saccharomonospora azurea NA-128
CACATGCGCAGGTCGCGCAGCACCGGTCCGGCGAGCGTCTGCTCCGCGTCGGCCACGGCGTCGCGCAGGCGCAGCACGTGCAGGGCCGCCATCGTGTCGCTCACCGCGACCCGCCCCGGCTTGCCGAGCCGGTCGGCGACGATCCGGTACGGGTCCTCCCCGTCGACCCAGGTCACGACATCGACCCCGAGCTCGTCGGTCGGCACGTCGGCGTAGCCGGGCTCCTCCAACGCGGGCAGCACCAGAACCGGATCGGCGTCGGTGGCGGGGACGAGCAGCACGGACAGGCGCTCGAACGAGCCACCGGCCTGCCCGATGAGGTACCGCAGGTCGGAGCCGGGCCCGATGAGCAGAGCGTCCGTGGCGGCGTCCGCCGCGGCAGCGCGGGCGCGGTCGAGACGCGCGCGGAGCGTGGCGGCGTCGGGGGCGGGGTTGTGCAGAGAACGACGCGACATGGCGCAGAGCCTAGCGGCGCGACGGCGCCCGCACACGCACCGGCACCGTCCCGCTGTGGCACGCTTGTCGCGTGACCGCCCCGTTGGTACTGCTCGACGCCGCGAGCCTCTACTTCCGTTCGTTCTTCGCGCTGCCCGAATCGATGACCGCACCGGACGGCACGCCCGTCAAC
This sequence comes from Saccharomonospora azurea NA-128, assembly GCF_000231055.2. Lineage (GTDB taxonomy): Bacteria > Actinomycetota > Actinomycetes > Mycobacteriales > Pseudonocardiaceae > Saccharomonospora > Saccharomonospora azurea. The sequence continues at coordinate 893,988 of NZ_CM001466.1, forward strand.
GCCGTGCGCGGGTTCGCGGACACCGTGGCGCGGGTCCTCACCGACCGCCGGCCCGCTCGCCTGGTGGCGTGCCTGGACGCCGACTGGCGACCGGACTTCCGGGTGGAGGCGCTGCCGAGCTACAAGGCGCACCGCGTCGCGGAGACGTCGGACGACGGTCCGGACGCCGAGGTCGTGCCCGACACCCTCACTCCCCAGGTGCCGATCATCCTCGAACTGCTGGAGGCGGTCGGGATCGCGGTCGCCGAGGCGGAGGGCTACGAGGCCGACGACGTGATCGGCACCCTGGCGGCGCGCGAGTCGGAGCGACCGGTCGAAGTGGTCACCGGCGACCGCGACCTGTTCCAGCTCGTGCGACACGAGCCGAGCCCCGTCTCGGTGATCTACGTGGGCAAGGGCTGGGCCAAGGCGGAGGTACTGGGGCCGGAGGAGGTCGCGGCCCGCTACGTCCTGCCGGTGGAGAACGCGGGCGCCGCCTACGCCGACATGTCCATGCTCCGGGGCGACCCGTCCGACGGCCTGCCCGGGGTGCAGGGCATCGGCGAGAAGACCGCGGCGAAGCTCATCACGCGGTTCGGGTCGCTGGAGGGGCTGCTGATCGCCGCCCGCGGCGCCCACCGCGACGTGCCGCCGAAGACCCGGCTCCGGCTCGCCGAGGCGGCCGACTACCTCGCCGCCGCTCCCCTGGTGGTGCGTGTGGCCACCGACGCCCCCGTGACGGGGTCGGCCGACGACCACGTCCCCGCCGCACCCGCCGATCCGGACCGCGTGGCCGAGCTCGCCGAACGCTACAACCTCGGCGGGTCGGTGAACCGGCTGCTCGCCGCACTGCCGGGCTGACCGAACGCACGGCGACGGGGCCGCTCGACCGCTAGACCGGCAATCCCACCTCGTAGCGGCCCTCGTCGTCGAGAATCTCGATCGGAACGCGCTTGCTGTCGCCGCCGATGACGGCGGTGCAGTCGAACGTGAGGCCCTCCGTGACAGCGGGGCGCTGCGGGCAGCGGACGCGCTCGACGTCCTTGATGCCGTAGCTTCCGGTCAGCACCGAGCGCACCGCCTTCTCCACCGCGTTGCCGTCGAGGGCCTTCGGCACCGGTGTCGGCGTGGTCTCCGAGGTCCCTGTGGTCTCCGAGCCCCCCGAGGTCGCCGACGTCTCCGGAGCGGTCCAGACCGGAAGCGACGAGGTCCGCGTGTCCTCCGAACTCACGGACGGTGACTCGCCCGGGTCCGCGCCGTCACCGCCGCAGGCCGTGAGGAGCAGAGGCGCGCACACCGACACCGCGACGCACCAGGCTCGCACAGCACCGCGCACACGCACGACGAACACTCCACACTCGAGACGCCGATCCGTCCTTCGTCAGAAGAACGTACCGCACCACGGTGCGGATCGGGTCAGGACCAGTTCGTCGACACGGTCCGCCGTCGTGGGTTCTCGAACCGTGATCCTTCCCGCGGCCACCAGGGCCGACGGGCGCCATGCTCCGGTGTAGACCATCGACAGCACGTCCACGTCGAGCTGGGCGTCCGGCGTCGCGTCGGTCCGCCGCACCCCGTCCGAGCCGACCCGGTACCGCCCCGAGTTGCGCGGCAGCACGGGATCGGTGACGTCGAGCACCAGGGGTTCACCGCGCCACGGGCGTGCGGCGAGCGCACTCTCGACGTCCACGAGGCGCAACCAGCTCTCGTCGAGGACCTCTTTGGTCTCACACGCCCGCGGATCGGTGAACAGCAACTCCAACGGCTCGTCCAGACCGCGGTGCCGCGCCGAGATCTCCTGGATCAGGTCGACCGAGAGCAGGAACCGCCACAGCCCGGCGAACGCCGACGCGTCCGCGTAGTGCAGGTCGAGCAGACGCATCGTCCCGCCCGTTCCCGCGTCGCGGTCGACGGTGTAGACGGCGAACCCGTCCGGCCCGTCGGGGCCATGGTGCACGACCGCGCTCACGGGACCGCCCTGCCGGTGCAGCATGGAGAACAGTCCGGGCCACCAGTGCGCGCCCCGGGTCATCATCCCGGGACGCAGGGGGAGCCGGTCGTACACCTCGGGCAGGCGACGCCGCATGTCGTCGATCGAGGTCACCAACTCGACCTCCCCGCCCGACGGCACGCCCGGGCGCAGTCGCGCGCGGTGCCGGTGCACCGTGCAGTCGCGGAAGCGGGTACCGATGCCGTAGCCGAAGCGGCCGTAGATCTCGCCCTCCGAGGCGTACAGCGACGCCGCGACCATCCCGCGGTCGGCGAAATCGGTGAGTTGGTGCCGCATCAGCGCGGACAGCACGCCACGTCGAGTCCGGTCGGCACGGACCCCGACCCCGGTGACGGCCGCCAGCGGCACCCGAGCGCCACCCGGGACGACGAGTTCGGCGTCGAAGGACCTGGCGGTGCCGATCAGCTGCTGGTCGAACGCTCCGAGCACGCGACCGGGCTGGTACACGTCGCGGACGCGCTCCCACTGCTCGTCGGTCGGCGGCGTGACATGCAGCGTGCCGTAGAAGAGCGCGTTCGCCGCGCGAAACTCGTCGTCGCCCAGGGAGCGCACCACAACGTCGTTCATGAAGTGATCCTGTCCAGCGCGGTCGGAGACGTCCAACGCTTTTTCGTCAGCCCTGCGGCGAGGGCTTGTCGACGGTGTAGTGCCCTTCCTCGCTCGTGACGGTGATCTTCACGCTCTGCTGCTCGCCACCGGCCGTGAGGGTGCAGCTGTAGGTGTGGCCCTTCTCCACCGGCTGGTCGCCCGGGCAGTCCACGTCACTGGCCTCGATGCCGAAGCTCTCCTGCACGAGCCGCTGGACCGACTGCTCGACACTCTGCTCGTCGAAGGTCGTGGTGTTGAGCAGGCCGGGCTTCCAGAACAGCACCACCGCCGCGGCACCGAGCACCACCACGGCAGCCACGATCCCGATCCACAGTCCCTTGCCGGACTTGCCGCCCTGGCCGGGCTGCCCGGGTTGGCCAGGCTGCTGCGGGGGTTGCTGGCCATAGTGAGTCGGCTGCTGGCCGTAGTCCTGCCCGTACATGCCGCCGTACTGGCCCTGCTGCTGCGGATACCCCGCCTGCTGGCCGTAGGCGTTGGCCGGATCGTAGGGATGCTGTGCGGGCTGCTGGCCGTACTGCGGCTGCGAAGCCTGCGGGTTCTGCGGGGCGCCATAGGCGGGCTGGCCGTACCCGGGTTGCTGGCCGTACCCGCCAGGCTGAGTGAATCCACCGGAGTTGGGATCGGCGTGCGGTTGCTGACCCCACTGCGCGGGGTTGTTCCCTCCGTACGGCGCGCTCATCGTGTTGCCCTTCCGCGTATCACAGCCATGGACGTCGCACTGTCGCGGCGGGTCTCCCCCGACACTCCCGCCGCGTTCGATCCAATCACACCCATCACGCGCCGAACACGGCCGCCCGGAGCTTCCGCCGGTGCATCGCTACACCTCGCCCGCGGCGACCACACCACGCCGGAGCAGCCGAGACGCCTTGCCTGCGGCGCCGCCCACGGGATGTTCCTTGCCCAGCACGTCCCTGATCTGGTCGAGCAGGTCCACGACCTGACGTGACCAGCGCACGAAGTCACCGGCCGAGAGTTCCTGTCCGTTGACCTCGGCCGCCGTGAGGACCTTCTCCAACGCCTCACCACGCGCCCACCGGTAGACCGGCCAGGCGAACCCGGCGTCGGGTTCGCGGGTGCGATCGAGGCGGTGCCTGCGCTCGTCGTCCACCAGGTCGGTCCACACCCGCACGGTCTCCTGCCACGCCTCGGACACCGGGCCCGACGGCAGTTTCGCCTCGGCGGCGGAGTCGCGCCGCGCCTCGTACACGAGGGTCGACACCACGGCGGCCAGCTCGGCGGGCGCGAGCCTGTGCCACAGCCGCTGGCGGATGCACTCCGCGGCCAGCAGGTCGGACTCGCTGTAGAGGCGTGCGAGCAACTGGCCGTGCTCGGTGACCGCGTCGCCGTCGGAGTCGAGGTAGCCGCGTTCGGACAGCAGCCTGCGGATCCGGTCGAAAGCCCGGGCCAGCGAGTGGGTCGTCGCCGCCACCTTCCGCTTGAGCTGCTCGGTCTCGGCCTCCAGACGTTGATACCGCTCGACCCACCGCAGGTTGGCCTCGCGGTCGGCCATCCCGTGCACGGGGTGGGAGCGCAGCTCCCTCCGCAGCTCGCTCAGCTCGGCGTCCGAGTGGGCGTCCGAGCGCCACTTCTGCCGGCGCGGTGGGCGGATGTTCAGGTTGCGCAGGGACGAGGCGACGTCGCGCCGCGTCTTGGGGGAACGCAGCTCGACGTGCTTGGGCAGCTTCAGCCGGCCCAGCGGTTCCACCGGCGCGGGGAAGTCCGACAGCGACAACGCACCCGACCAGCGGTCCTCGGTGACGACCACCGGCCTGGGCTCGTCGAACTGGTCCACGCCCGGGTCGATCACCACGGCCAGCCCGGCCCGGCGGCCCTGCGGCACCGCGATGACATCGCCCTTGCGCAGCTGCTCCAGCGACCGCGCCGTCTGTGCACGGCGGTTGCTCGTGTTCTGCCGGGCGAGGGTCTTCTCCCGGTCGGAGACCCGCTTGCGCAGCGCCAGGTAGGAGCGCAGCTCGTCGAGGTCGCCGGTCACCGCGTCGGCGTAGCCGCGCAGCGCCTCCTCGTTGCGGTCGATGCGCCGCGACAGGCCCACCACCGACCGGTCCGCCTGGAACTGGGCGAACGACTGCTCCAGCAGCTCGCGGGCCTTGTCGGAGCCGAACCGGCCGACGAGGTTCACGGCCATGTTGTAGCCGGGCCGGAACGACGACCGCAGCGGGTACGTGCGGGTGGAGGCCAGCCCGGCGACCTGCCTCGGGTCCACTCCCGGCTGCCACACCACCACGGCGTGTCCCTCGACGTCGATCCCGCGTCGTCCCGCACGGCCGGTGAGCTGCGTGTACTCCCCGGGCGTCAGGTCGACGTGGGCCTCGCCGTTGTACTTGACCAGCCGTTCCAACACGACGGTGCGCGCGGGCATGTTGATGCCGAGCGCGAGCGTCTCGGTCGCGAACACGACCTTCACGAGCCCGCGGACGAAGAGTTCCTCCACGGTCTCCTTGAAAGCGGGCAGCAGACCCGCGTGGTGGGCGGCCACGCCCTGTTCCAGCGCCTCACGCCACTCCCAGTAGCCCAGGACGGCGAGGTCGTTCTGCGGCAGGTCCGCGGTGCGCTCGTCGACGATGCGACGAACCTGCTCGACCTCCTCGGGGGTGTTCAACCGCAACCCGCTGCGCACGCACTGGGTGACCGCGGCGTCGCATCCGGCGCGGGAGAAGATGAAGACGATGGCGGGCAGCAGACCGGCGGAGTCCAGCCGCTCGACGATCTCGGGGCGGGCCGGGGGCCGGTAACGCGGTCCGCGGAACGGCCCACCGCGGCGCCCCCGGCCTCGGAACGCGGCTGGCGCGTGCATGCGCGCGGTGTCCTCGACACGGCGCAGCAGGTGGGGATTCAGCTTCGCCTCACCGCTGTCGACGGCCTCACCGGCGAACAGGTCGAACAGTCGACCGCCGACGAGCATGTGCTGCCACAGCGGCACCGGACGGTGCTCGTCGACCACCACCGTGGTGTCGCCGCGCACCTCCACCAGCCACTCGCCGAACTCCTCGGCGTTGCTGACCGTGGCCGACAGGCCCACCACGCGCACGTAGGACGGCAGGTGGAGGATGACCTCCTCCCACACCGCGCCGCGGAAGCGGTCGGCGAGGTAGTGCACCTCGTCCATCACGACGTAGCCGAGGTCGTCGAGCGCGGACGACTCCGCGTACAGCATGTTCCGCAGGACCTCGGTGGTCATCACCACGATCTGCGCGCCGCCGTTGATGGAGGTGTCGCCCGTGAGCAGGCCCACGGTGTCCGGGCCGTACCGCTCGACGAGGTCGCCGTACTTCTGGTTCGACAACGCCTTGATGGGCGTCGTGTAGAAGCACTTGCGCCCCTCGGCCAGCGCCAGGTGCACCGCGAACTCGCCGACGATCGTCTTGCCGGCGCCGGTCGGAGCGCACACGAGCACGCCGTGTCCGTCCTCGAGGGCTTCGCAGCCCCGCACCTGGAAGTCGTCGAAGGTGAAGCCCACGTCGGCGGCGAACCGCGCGAGCTGGGGATACTGGCCACGTCGCCGGGCCGCGGCATACGCCTCGGCGGGGCTGGGAGTCGAAGTGGAGGAGTCCACGATCGTCAGGGTTTCACACTCGACCGTGCGCGTGCACGGGGCGGGGCCGGTCGCCCGTCCGGCACACGACCCGGCACGACGGCGCCGCCCGCGCCACGCCGACTCCGTCGGACCCGACGACTACGCTGCGACACCATGAGTGCCTGGACGGCCGAGCGGTTGCGGTCACTGTGCCTGTCGTTGCCGAGCAGCGTGGAACGCTTCCCGTTCGCGCCGGGACTCAGCGTGTTCTTCGTGGCGGAGAAGATGTTCGCGTTGTCCGATCTGGATGGACGACCGCCGGCGGTCAGCCTCAAGTGCGATCCGGAGCACTCGCTCTTCCTGCGCGACACCTACCCCGCGGTCACGGCCGGCTACCACCTGAACAAGCGGCACTGGAACACCGTGGTGCTCGACGGCTCGCTCCCCGACGACCTGGTGGTCGACCTCGTGCGCGAGTCCTACGACCTGGTGGTCGCGGGCCTTCCGAAACACCGGCGCGCCCGCCTCGGCGATTCGTCAGCGCAGTAGCTCGTCGAGCGTCGCGTACCCCTCGGTCACGCCGGTCTCCATTCCGCTGGACAGCACGGCGTCCCGCACCCGGAACGAGTCGTGCAGCGACAGGTTCGTCACCCGAGTCCGGCCACCGAGGTCGTCGAACGTGTTGATCTCCAGGCTCACCGAGTCCGGCCAGCCGGTGTAGCAGAACGTCTGCACGAGGCGGCTGGGCACGCGCACCTCGTGGAACGACCCGTAGAACTCGGCCACCTGCTCCTCTCCGCGCCACATCGTGTAGTGGTAGCCGCCGCCGGTGCGGGCGTCCCACGTCTCGATGTGCATACGGAGGTCCTTCGGCCCGAGCCACCGAGCGGCCAGATCGGGATCCGTCCAGGCGCGGAACACGCGCTCGGGCGGGGCGTCGAAGTCGCGCACGATCCGAATGGACGGCAGGTCGGCGACAGCCTCGATCCGGGTGTCACGGGTCTTCGTGGTCATGGTGCCTCCTGGTGGTGTCGGTCTCGACGTCGAGCTCCGCCACCCTGGCGTCCCCGGCGGCGAGTCGGGCCCGCGAACGCGGCGCTCACCCGGCTCGGGGTCGTGCTCCGCTCAGCCCAGCACCGACAGCGCGCCGGGCACGCACGTCAGTCGCACCGGAAGCGTTCCCACCGGATCGCCGTCGGCAAACACCGGCCAGTCGGCGGATCCCTCCAGCCGGACTCGCGACGCGCGCACCGTGTGCACGGCCGGGTGGTCCACGTGCGTGCCGCTGCGCAGCCTCGGCAGGATCCGGGCGAGACTGAGCCGGCTCACCGGACCGACCACCGTGACGTCGAACATCCCGTCGTCGCAGGTCGCTGCGGGACAGATCGGAATACCACCGCCGTAGTAGGCGGTGTTGCCCACCGCCACCAGTGTCGCCTCGACCGTCAGGCGTCCGGCGTCCGTGTCGACCACCACCGGCCGCGGCCGCAGTGACACCAGTTCGCGCACCACCGCCATGTCGTAGCGACGGGGGCCGCGAGGCCGGCGCATGCTGTTGGCGCGCGCGTTGACCGCGGCGTCGAACCCCGTACAGAGCACGGTGCCGAACCACCGGGCCCCGCTCATGGCGTCGTCGACCCGACCGAGGTCCACCCGGCGCCGACGATCATGCCGCAGAGCCGACACGAGGGCGTCGAGGGCGACGAGTGGATGCTGCGGGATCCCCAGAGCGCGTGCGAAGTCGTTGCCCGTGCCGGAGGGCACCAGACCGACGGCGACCTCGGTCTCGGCGCAGCACTGCACGGCCTGATGTGCCGCACCGTCACCACCGACCACGACCAGCGCGTCGAGACCCGACGCCCGGCATTCGGACACCCGCTGCCGGAACTCCTCGGCCGAGCTCGCGGTGATCAAAGCGAGCCGGTCGGCCTCGGCGCGCAACCGTTCCGCCACCGTGCCCGCCATTCGAGCGGCCGCGCCCTGCCCCGAATCGGGGTGCACGGCCAACGCCACCCGCCGCCCCATCTGTCAGGTGACGTCCTCGGTGCGCGACGCGGTCCCGTCGGCGGCCGGTGGGTCGTCGATCCGGCTCGGCGTGTAGTGGAACGGAGCCGCCTCGTCGTCCGCCAGCTGCTCGTTCTGGCTCTCGCGACGGTGTTTGCGCCTGTCGTGGATGCGGGTGATCTGGAAGGCGAACTCCAGCAGCAGGGTCAACGCACCCGCCAGCGCGAGCATGGAGAACGGGTCGGCCGGGGTCACGAACGCCGCGAAGACGAAGGCAAGGAAGATCAGCCCCCGGCGCCACTTGCTGAGCTGGGCGTACGACACCACGCCGACCCGGTTCAGCATGATCACCAGCAGCGGCACCTCGAAACTGACCCCGAAGATCAGCAGCAACGACAGCACGAACGAGACGTACTTGTCACCGGTGAACCAGGTGTCGAACGCGCCGCCACCGAAGTTGACCAGGATCTCCAGCGCGAACGGGACCATCGCGTAGGCCAGCACCGCTCCCGCAGCGAACAGCATGCTGGCGAAGCCGACGAACGTGAGCGCGTACTTGCGCTCCTTGGTGTACAGCCCGGGAGCGATGAACGCCCACAGCTGGTAGAGCCACACCGGAGCGAACAACACCGCACCGGCCGTGAGGCCCACCTTCAACTGGATCATGAAGGCCTCGAACGGCACGGTCTGCAACAGCCGGCACGGCGGTTCCTTCGGGAACCGGTGCTCGGGTGGGATCGCACAGTACGGGCCCGTGACGATGTCTCCGAGCGACGGGATGGGGCCGACCCGGTTGGAGAACCAGAGGAAGCCCAGGACGCCGCCTGCGACCAGCGCGAGCAGCGCGAAACCGAGCCGCCGACGGAACTCGTAAATGTGCTCGATCAGCGTCATGGTGCCGTCGGGATTGTGCCGACGGCTGCGCTTACGCCGCTTGGCGCGGTTGTTCGAGGAGTCCGCCACGAACCGTGTCCGTTCCCATCCCTGTGTTGACGAATCGGCCCTCAGCGGGCGGCAGGCGTCAGCCCGCGTTCCGCTGAGCCTGCTCCGCGGCCTGCTGACGCTTCAGCTCGTCGAGCTGACGCTGGAGCTGCTCGACCTGCTGAGCCGTCGCCGCAGCGGGGTCGGCGGCCGGTGTGGTGGGCGCAGTGGGCACAGTGGGTGTCGACTGCGGCAACTGACGGGTGTCGGATTCGGCGACCGTCGACGCGGGCTGCGCACCGGTGGCCGTACCGGCGGCTGCCGGGTCGGAGGTCTCACCCGAGGCACGCATGTCCTTGGTCTCAGCCTTGAAGATCTTCATGGACTTGCCGATCGACCTGGCCGCGTCGGGCAGGCGCTTCGCGCCGAACAGCAGGACCACGACAAGCACCAGAATGATCAAATGCCACGGCTGCAACGCATTCATCGCCTGGCCTCCTTACTCGTTCAGATCGATCGTACTGTGCTGCGGCGGTGTCGCGTCAGTGCCGACGACGCTCGCGGACCGCGACGCGAACCGCAGCGGACCGAGCCCGCAGCAACCCGATCCGATCACTCGTGCGAGCCGACACCATGCTGGCCGTCGCACGGTAACCACGCAAGAGCCGGATGACGCGAAAGGCCACGATTCCCACTGCGGACAGCGCGACCACGACCAGCACGGCACTCACGACATACAACACGGTCCCACCCTAGCCAGCCGAGGTTGCGGCGAGATGACGAGTGCGTGCCAACGCCTCGGCCGCCCGCTGACGCACTGCCTCCGCCGCCCACTCCGGTTCCTCGACGGTCACCTCACCGCCGTGCCGCAGCACCAGCCGGACCAGCCACGATTCGTCGCCGTAGCGCAGCCGCACGCGCAGGCGTCCGCCGTCGAGCTCGGCGAGCTCCTCGCACTGGTAGTACTCGGCCACCCACCTCGCCTCGGGTGCGAGGACCAGCACGGCCTCCGGATATCCGGGCCGCTGGGGGAAGACGCCGTCGGACAGGTCCTTCGGCGTCGCGCTCTCCGGCGGCGCCGACGGCTCGTCGAGCACGGTCAGCTCGTCGATCCGGTCGAGCCGGAACAGGCGCACCGACTCCGCCCGGCGGCACCACGCCTCCAGGTAGCTCACGCCCTGCACGATCAGCAGCCGCATCGGGTCCACGGTGCGTTCTGTGACGACGTCCTTGGACGCGCTGTAGTAGCGGAGCCACAACGCGCGACCGCGCTGCAGCGCCTCCCGCAGCGTCTCGCGGGTCTGCGCCGTCGCCGCGGCCTCCCGCGTGCCGTGGCCCACGACCACTCCGGACGGGCGGGCGTCCCCCGACGCGGCCTCGATCTTAGAGATGGCTCGGTGCACGGCATCGGCGTCGACCACGCCGGGCGTCTCGGCGAGCGCGCGCAACGCGATCAGCAACGCGCTGGCCTCCGCCCCGGTCAGCCGGAGCGGTCGGCGCATGCCCGCGTCGTAGGTCACCGAGACCGTGTCGCCGTCGAAGGACAGGTCGATCAGGTCGCCGGGGCCGTAACCGGGCAACCCGCACATCCACAGCAGTTCCAGGTCCTTACGGAGCTGCCGGGGCGTGACGTCGAAGTCGCGGGCCGCCTCGTCGATCCGGATGCCCGGCCGGGCGAGCAGGTACGGCACGAGCGCGAGCAGCCTGGGCAGCCGATCCCCCGATCCGCTCACCGCGATTCCTCCTGCACCACTCGTTCCCAGCGGTCGGCGACCGCCTTGGCCAACACGTCCGGTTCGAGCACCAGCGCGTCGGGGCCGTAACCGGCGATCCAGTCGGCGGCGCTCTCCTGGTTCCACAGGTCGATGTCCACCACGTCGCCGTCGATGTCGGCGACCGTGCGGCGCCCGACCAGCCTGGCGCGCCGACGGATCCCCGCGGCGCGGCCTTCGGCCAGCCACAGGCGCGCCCGCGGCCAGCCACAGGCGCGCCCGCAGCGCCGGCTGCGGATCCCGCTCGCCACCACCGGCGCCCGCGACGAACTCCAGCAGGTTCACGTCCGCGGGCCGGGTGACGGCACCGGCGCGCCCCAACGCCCGTACGGGCCCGGTGATGCGCGACAGCCGGAAGCACCGCGGCGCGTTCCGATCACGGTCGTGGCCGACCAGGTACCACCGCGCGCGCCACGAGACCACGCCCCACGGCTCCACGGTGCGCGGTCGCCGCTCGGGCGAGGACGAACGCCGGTAGTCGAACTTCACCACCCGCCCCTGCTGCACGGCCGACAGCAGCGGGCCGAACGCCGGTTCGGCGTGCACTCGGGGCTCCACGGGAGTCGCCGCGTTCTCGTCGACCTCCACCCCGGCCGCGCGCAGCTTCACCAGCGCGCCCTGGGCCTGGCCGGTCAGTTCCGGCGAATCCCACAGCCGCACCGCGAGCGCGACCGCCGCGGCCTCGTCGGGAGCCAGGTCGATGTCGCCGAGCTCGTAGTCCCGGCGCGCGATGCGGTAGCCCTCCACCGGATCGAACGCCGAGCTGCGCCCGGTCTCCAGCGGGATCCCCAGGTCGCGCAGCTCCGCCTTGTCGCGCTCGAACATGCGCGCGAAAGCCTCGTCGCTGGTGGCGTCGACGTAGCCGGGCACGATGCCGCGGATCCGCTCGGCCGTGAGGTATTGCCGAGTGGACAGGAGGGCGAGCACCAGGTTCACCAGGCGCTCGGCGCGGGCGGTGGACACCTCGTCACCCTATCGCCCACCCGGCATCAGGCCTGCGCAGGCCTGATGCTTCGGATCCGGCCGCCGGGGCCGCTCACAGCGAGCTGATCAGCCGTTCGACGCGCTCGTCCACCGAACGGAACGGGTCCTTGCACAGGACCGTCCGCTGCGCCTGGTCGTTCAGCTTCAGGTGCACCCAGTCGACGGTGAAGTCGCGTCCCGCCTGCTGCGCCGCGGCGATGAAGTCACCCCGCAGCTTCGCCCGTGTGGTCTGCGGTGGGGTGTCCTTGGCCAGTTCGATCTCGCCGTCGTCGGTGATGCGCCGCACCAAGCCCTTGCGCTGCAGGAGGTCGAACACGCCCCGGCCACGGCGGATGTCGTGGTAGGCCAGGTCCAGTTGCGCGATCCGCGGGTCGGACAGCATCAGGTCGTGCTTGCTGCGGTAGCGCTCCACGAGCCGGTGCTTGATCGCCCAGTCGACCTCGGTGTCGATGCCGGAGAAGTCCTGCTGCTCGACCGCGTCGAGAGCCCGGCCCCACAGATCGATCACCTGCTGAGCCGTCGGTGAGGCACCGCTCGTCTCCACGTGCTGGACCGCCCTGGCGTAGTACTCGCGCTGGATCTCCAGCGCCGAGGCCTCCCGGCCGCCGGCCAGCCGCACCTGACGCCGTCCCGTCAGGTCGTGGCTGATCTCCCGGATCGCCCTGATGGGGTTGTCCAGCGTGAAGTCGCGGAACTGGACACCCTCCTCGATCATCTGCAGCACCAGATCGACCGACCCGACCTTCAGCAGCGTCGTCGGCTCGGCCATGTTCGAGTCACCCACGATGACGTGCAGTCGGCGGTAGCGCTCGGCGTCGGCGTGCGGCTCGTCGCGGGTGTTGATGATCGGCCGCGACCGGGTGGTCGCACTCGACACGCCCTCCCAGATGTGTTCGGCGCGCTGCGACAGGCAGTACACCGCACCCCGCGGCGTCTGGAGCACCTTGCCCGCCCCGCAGATGAGCTGTCGCGTCACCAGGAACGGCAGCAGCACGTCGGCCACCCGGGAGAACTCCCCGGCGCGTCCCACGAGGTAGTTCTCGTGGCAGCCGTAGGAGTTGCCCGCCGAGTCGGTGTTGTTCTTGAAGAGGAAGATGTCACCGCCGATCCCCTCGTCGGCAAGGCGACGCTCGGCGTCGACGAGCAGGTCCTCCAGGATTCGCTCGCCTGCCTTGTCGTGCGTCACCAGTTGTGTGAGGTCGTCGCACTCGGCGGTGGCGTACTCCGGATGCGACCCCACGTCGAGGTACAGCCGGGAGCCGTTGGACAGGAAGACGTTGGAGGAGCGTCCCCACGAGACGACCCTCCGGAACAGGTAGCGCGCCACTTCGTCGGGCGACAACCTTCGCTGACCGTGGAAGGTGCAGGTCACCCCGAACTCGGTTTCGATCCCAAAGATCCGCCGCTGCATTCCTCAAGGGTAGGCGCTTTTGGCCACGGTACGGTGAACGAAAACCGTTCAAGACCGGGGTGGCCTAATCATCGACGCCGTCATCACCCGCCTGGCGCGCCGGTTGCGCCACGTGACCACAGCGGATCGCCTCGCCATGCGCTACAGCGCGGCCCTCCCGCAGACCCGGCTGGACCCGGCACTGACGAGGCTCAGCCGCTCCGCGGACAAGGGGCGACTCTGGTGGACCATCGCCGCGGGGCTCGCCACCCGGAAGGGGCCCACCCGACGGGCGGCGCTCCGGGGCCTGGTCGCTCTCGCGGGCGCGAGCGCCGCCGCGAACCTCGTCGGCAAACCCCTCCTGCCCCGACGACGCCCCGCCGCCGAGGTCGTTCCCGAGTTGCGTCGCCTGCACCGCCGGCCCACGTCGTCGTC
>NZ_CM001466.1:907727-935964 GCF_000231055.2 Saccharomonospora azurea NA-128
GCCGCGCTGGAGTCGCCCGCCCTCGGCGCGGCACTGGCGCCCGTGGGTGCCGCCGTCGCGTACTCGCGCGTGCACACGGGCGTGCACTGGCCCAGCGACATCGGGGCGGGCGCCGCGATCGGTGTGCTCGTCGCCCTGGCGACCCGGCACTGGTGGCCGTTGCACACCGACACTCCGGCACACACCGCCCATCCCGCCGACGCACCGGCCCTGCCCGACGGCGAGGACCTCCTCACCGTGGTGAACCCGTTCTCCGGTACTCCCCCGGAGGATCCGACGGCCTCGATCCGCGGGCTCTGGCCCCGCACCGTCATCGTGCACCCCGACGAGGGCCGGGACCTGCGCGCCCAGCTCACCGACGAGATCCGGCGACGGTCCGGCCACGTCCGGGCGCTCGCCGTGGCCGGTGGCGACGGCACCGTGGCGGCGGTGGCCTCGGTGGCCGCCGAAACCGGCCTTCCGCTCGCCCTCATCCCGTCGGGAACGCTCAACCACTTCGCGCGCGACGTCGGCCTGCGTCACCACACCGACACGGACGCGGCCGTCCGAGCGGGAGACGCCGTCGGCATCGACCTCGGCGAGATCGAGATCCACGGCGACGAGGGCACCACCCGCCGCTGGTTCGTGAACACAGCGAGTCTCGGCGGCTACCCGGAGATGGTGCGGCTGCGCGAAAAGATCGAGGAGCGCCATCCGAAGTGGCCTTCGGCCGTCATCGCCATGGTGCGCACGCTCCGGCACGCCCGCCCGCTGCGGATCCGCCTCAACGGCGAGCCGCTGCTCGTGTGGATGTTGTTCGTGGGCAACGGCACCTACGCCCCGAAGGGCGTCATCCCGTCGCGCAGGCCCGCACTCGACACCGGTCTGCTCGACGTGCGGTACCTGCGCGCCGACCGGCCGTACTCCCGCGCACGGTTCCTGCTCGCCGTCATCACCAACACGCTGGGCACCAGTCACGTCTACACGCAACAAGACCTGGCGGCGGTGGACGTCACGATCCTGGACGGCAATCGACGCATCGCGACCGACGGTGAGGTGGGTCCGCTCGGTTGGCGGTTCCGGTTCCGTTCCCGGCCGAGCGCCCTGTCGGTCTACCGGCCCGTCCGAACGTCTCCGTGACGGCCGGACGGTCTCAGGCCGAGGCCCACCGGGTCACTCGCAGTTCGTCGCCGACGGACACCTTCCCGGCCCGGGTGACCGCGAACCGGGCACCGAAGACGACCCCGCCGGGGATCCTCCGGTACTCCGCCAACGTGCGCAGAGGCTCGGGCCCCCGACGCTGCCCGGTGTCCTGGTCGACCGTGGTCACGGCACACCGGATCGCGACCTTCGCGAAGCCGAGTTCGGCTCCTCCGATCTCGACCCGGCGCACCTGGTCCTCGACGTGGGGCTCCGCCCACCCGTCGATCACGACGTTGGGCCTGAAGCGGTCCATCGGCAGAGCGGGCAGGCCCTTCGCGGACAGCCGGCCGTTGAGTTCGTCGAGGCTGCGTGTGGACACCGCGAGCACCGCGGTGCTGTCGGCGAACCCGGCCGTGCCCGCGGTCTCGCCGCCGGTCTCGCGGTGGTGCTCCGGCGGCACCCGCACCAGTCGGCACGGCCGCCCCAGGAGCGTCGCGAACCAGTCCGCGGCCTGTTCACCCTGGTCGACGCCGGTGAAGGGCTCACCGTGGACGCGCACGGCGCTGCGTGGCCGCGCCTGGCCCGTGTCGACGAGCAGGTCGAGCGGTTCGATCTCCGGAGCGGTCAACGTCAGCCGCGTACCGTCGTCGGTGAGCCGGGGTTGCACCACGGCCAGCCGCGGGTCCTTGCGCTGGCTGACGAACTGCCCGTCGGGGTCCACGACCATGAAGGTGCGGTCGGGACCCAACCCGGCGGACCCGAGAGCGGCCTGCGACACCTCGACCCCGGCGCAACCCTTGACCGGGTAGTGGAACAGTGCCGCGACGTTCGCCACCGGAAACGTCAGCTCTTCTCGCCGTCGGAGCCGGACGAGTCGGCGCTCTCCGACGACGCCTCGCCCTGCTGGGTGCTCGGCATCAGAGCTTCGAGCGCGGCCCCGGTGATCCGGCGGAACTTGCGGCCCGGACGCTCCCGGTCGAGCACCGCGACTTCCAGCTTGCTCGCGTTGAGCTCGTTGCTTCCCGCCGAGCCCGTTGACGCGGAGGTGTTGGCCGGCGTGGCACGCAGCGCCTCGATCGCCACGGCCAACGCGGCGTTCAACTCCATCCCGTCGCTGTAGGTGTCCTTCAGCTTCGCGTTGATGGCGTCGGTCTGGCCGCCCATGACCACGTACTTCGGCTCGTCCATCACGATCGACCCGTCGTAGGTGAGCCGGTAGAGCTCGTCCTCGTCGGAGTTGTCCCCCACCTGGGCCACGCAGATCTCCACCTCGAACGGCTTGAGCTGCTCGGTGAAGATGGTGCTCAGCGTCTGCGCGTACACGTTGGCCAGCGCCCGCGCGTTGACGTCGCGGCGGTCGTACATGTACCCCTGCAGGTCGACGTGCCGGATACCTCCCCGCCGCAGGCTCTCGAACTCGCTGTAGCGACCCACCGCGGCGAACCCGATGCGGTCGTAGATCTCGGACACCTTGTGCAGCGTGGGCGACGGGTTCTCGGCCACGAACAGCACACCGCCCCGGTACTTCAGCACGACCACGCTGCGTCCCCGGGCGATGCCCTTACGAGCGAGCTCCGAACGCTCGCGCATCAACTGCTCTGGTGAGGCGTACAGCGGCATCGTCACTGGCGTTGGCTCCGCTCTGCTCGATCGACTGGAGGATTGCGTGTTCCGGCGGCCGCGGACGGCCGCCGGGTGATCACCGTCAGCCCAGGCGGCCCGGTCGTTCGGACCGTTCCCGGACGATCGCCTGCGCGAGCGCGGCGGTCTCGGACTCAGGCAGCAGCACCGCGCCGTGCTCGGCGGTGATCGTCACCACGGTGGGATAGATGTTGCGCACCAGATCCGGGCCTCCGGTGGCGGTGTCGTCGTCGGCCGCGTCGTAGAGCGCCTCGATCGCCGCCCGCACGGCGGACTCGGAGTCCGCCTCGGGGTCGTACAGCTTCTTCAGCGACGACTTGGCGTACACCGAACCCGAGCCGATGGCGTGGTACCCGGCGTTCTCCTCGTACCGGCCGCCCGTCACGTCGAACGACACGATCCGCCCGGCCCGTTTCGGGTCGGTGGCGTCGATGTCGTAGCCCACGAACAACGGCAGGACGGCCAGTCCGGCCATCGCGACGTCGAGGTGGCCCTTCACCATGTTCGCGAGCTTGTTGGTCTTGCCATCCAGGGACAGCGAGACCCCTTCGATCTTCTCGTAGTGGGCGAGCTCCACCGTGTAGAGCCGCACGAGTTCGAGCGCGATTCCCGCGGTGCCCGCGATTCCGACCGCCGAATAGGTGTCGGTGACGTACACCTTCTCCAGGTCCCGGCTGGCGATCGTGTTGCCCGCGGTGGCCCTGCGGTCACCCGCGATCAGCACCCCGCCGTTGAACGTCGACGCGACGATCGTGGTGCCGTGCGGCGGTTCGAACCGGCTGTGGGGAGCCGGAGCTCCTTCCACGCGGGTGCGCGGCAGGAGCTCCGGCGCCTGCACCTTGAGGAAGTCGACGAAGGACGACGTCGTGGACGACAGGTAGGCAGCGGGCAGCGAGGCGCCCGCGTTGCGCGGCGTGTGTTCCATGCGTGCTCGTGGTTCCCCTCGATGAGGATGAACAGGACAACAGTGCTCATCGACCGCTTGCTTGATCGACAAGCCTAGAAGATGGCCGCGCGACCGCTACTGGCCGCCCTTCTGCACGTAGGCACGCACGAAGTCCTCCGCGTTCTCCTCCAGCACGTCGTCGATCTCGTCGAGGATCGTGTCGACGTCCTCGCCGAGCTTCTCCCGTTGCTCCTGGCCTGCGGGGGCGCCGGTGTCGACGTCGTCGTCGCTGTCGCCGCCGCCGCCGTGCTTTTCGATGCGTTCCTGAGCCATGTTCGCCTCCCGATCGGGCCGCTTGGTTCTAGCCTACCCAGAGTCGCCGACATCCGGAGCCTTCGTCACCGGCGTGGCCGAGCGTCGACGATCGTCCTCTCGCTCCCGTGGCCGGTCAGCCGCCCGAGGTCAACGCCTCCACGAGTTCCTCGGCGGTCTCGGCCTGGTCGAGCAACGCACCCACGTGAGCCTTGGTGCCCCGCAACGGTTCGAGCGTCGGGATCCGCACGAGGGACTCCCTGCCCACGTCGAAGATCACCGAATCCCAGGACGCCGCCGCGATCGACGCCGCGTACTTCTCCAGCGTCCGGCCGCGGAAGTAGGCGCGGGTGTCCGCGGGCGGCGTGATCATCGCCGCCTGCACCTCCTCCTCGGTGACGAGGCGTTTCATCGAGCCCCGCGTCACGAGGCGGTTGTACAGGCCCTTGTCCAGCCGCACGTCCGAGTACTGCAGGTCCACCATGTGCAGGCGCGGCGCCGCCCACCCGAGCGAGTCGCGCTCGCGGTAGGCCTCCAGCAGGCGCAGTTTCGCGGGCCAGTCGAGCCGGTCCGCGCAGTCCTGCGGGTCGCGGACGAGGTCGTCGAGGATCTCGCCCCACAACCGCAGCACCTCCTTGGACTGCTCGTCCGCTCCGACGCGCTCGAGGTGCTGCGCGGCGAGCTCGTGGTAGGCGTACTGCAGGTCGAGCCCGGTGTACTTCCGGCCGTTGGCGAGCTCCACGGTGGTCTTGAGAGTGGGGTCGTGGCTGATCTCGTGCACCGCGCGCACGGGCTCGTCGAGCTTGAGCTCCTCGAACCGCATGCCGTGCTCGATCATGTCGATCACCAGCGCGGTCGACCCCAGCTTGAGGTACGTGGCGTACTCCGCCAGGTTCGCGTCCCCGATGATCACGTGCAGCCTGCGGTACTTGTCCGCGTCCGCGTGGGGTTCGTCGCGCGTGTTGATGATGCCGCGCTTCAGCGTCGTCTCGAGCCCGACCTCCACCTCGATGTAGTCGGCCCGCTGCGACAGCTGGAAGCCCGGCTGTTCGCCCTGCTGCCCGATTCCGACCCGGCCCGAACCGGCGAACACCTGGCGGGAGGCGAAGAACGGCATCAGTCCGGCGATCACCGCCGTGAACGGCGTGGACCTCGCCATGAGGTAGTTCTCGTGCGTGCCGTAGCTCGCGCCCTTGCCGTCGACGTTGTTCTTGTAGAGCTGCAACGGCGACTGCCCGGGCACCGTCGCGGCGCGGCGAGCCGCCTCCTCCATCACCCGCTCGCCCGCCTTGTCCCAGATGACGGCGTCCCGGGCGTTGGTCACCTCGGGTGCCGAGTACTCGGGGTGGGCGTGGTCGACATAGAGCCGGGCACCGTTCGTGAGGATCACGTTGGCGGCCCCGAGGTCCTCCATGTCCGGGTCCTGGTTCTGCTGGGTCGGTCCGGCGAGGTCGAAACCCCGCGCGTCGCGCAGCGGCGACTCCACCTCGTAGTCCCATCGAGCACGACGGGCCCGCGGGATGTCCGCGGCCGCCGCGTAGGCCAACACCACCTGGGTGGACGTCAACACCGGGTTCGCGGTCGCATCACCCGGTACCGCGATCCCGTACTCCACCTCGGTTCCCATGATCCGGCGCATACCCCAAGCCTACGGGTCGTGGACGCAAAAGCCCCGACGAAAAGCGGTCGCGGACGGATAACGGCGGATTCCGCTCGACTCCGGGGCCGACTCACCGCCACGCCAACGACGAGCGGTCCGCCCAGTACCGCTCCGGCGACACCGCCACGGCGGCGAGCGCCTCCAGCTCGGCCACGGGCAGCTCCAGGGCCGCCGCCGCGAGGTTGGATCGCAGCTGGTCCACGCTCGCCGGACCGAGCAGGACGACGTCCGCCCACGGCTGGGCGTACACCGCCGCGACCGCGAGCGCGTCGGTGCCGATGCCGTGCCGACGCGCCGTCTCGGCGACCTCGGCGGGCGGGTCGACCGCCAGCCTGCCGTTGGCCAACGTCTCCTTCACCTGGACGAGCGCCCCGGCGTCGTGGGCCTCCCGCAGCGCGGTCCCCACCGAGGGTTCCAGCAGGTTCCAGGTCGACTGGACGGCGGTGAACACCGGACTCCCGTGCACCGTCAGCTCCAGAGCCCGCCGCACGGTGTCGGCCTGCTTCGGCCCCGACGTCGAGAACCCGACCCGCACGCCCGTGTCGGCCAGCGCCGCGAGCGCCTCGAGCAGGGCGGGATCGTCGAACAAGGGGCTGTCCGGTGTCAGGGAGTGCACCTGGTAGAGGGACACGACGTCGCCCAGGCCCGTCCGGGTCTGTTCCCACTGCTCCTCGAAGCGGGCCAGCGAGTGTTCCTTCACCTCGTGCACGTCGGCGTCGAGCCGCCACTGCCCGACGTAGGTGTATCCCCACTTGCTCGACACGATCACGTCGTCCGGGCGCCGCTCGGCCAGCCACGCCGCGAGGAACTCCTCGGCACGTCCGTACGACCTCGCGGCGTCCACCCTGCGCACACCGGCGGCGTAGGCGGCGTCCAGCACCGCGAACGTGCGCTCGCGCAACGTGTCCACATCACGGTGCGCGGGCAGCGCCGACTCGCGCCCGAGGTTGATGTAGGCAGGTCTGCCGAGCGCGGCGAGCCCCACCGCCGTGCGTGCCAGAGTGTCCATGGCCGCCACCGTAGTCGCCCGGGGCGTCATCCCGGTCCCATGCGCCGGCGCATGAGTTCGAGGAACTGCTCGGACGACAGCACCTCGCGGTGCAGCTTCTCCAGCCGGGCCGCGGGGGCCCGGACGTAGCCCTTGCCGAACACCGGCGCGATCTGGCGCAGACTCGCCCCCGCCTCTCGGGCCGCGAGCAGAGTCCAGTCGGACGCGTTCGCACACGCCGTCGACGCCTGCCGCAACTGCCCCAGCAGCTCGATGAGCGCGGGCGCGTCCAGCTCTCCCGCACGGGCCGCCTCGGCCGCCCGCTCCAGCCACGCCAGGACGTCGGCCGCCGTGATGGGCGCCGTCACCGACCCGGCGGGCTCGGCGGGTTCCGAGGACGACGTCGTCTCGGGGCGGGACACTGATTGCTCTGCCATGCGCCCGAGCGTATAGGGCGTTATACAACCGACTCGGCGCGACACGCCGTGCGATCCGCGGATCGACACGGCACGGGGCTCCCGCGGCGAGCCCGCAGGCCACCGCGGGAGCCCCGCCGGAGGATCAGAGGTACTGACCCGTGTTGGTCGCCGTGTCGATCACCCGTCCGGACTCCTGGTTCTTGCCCGTGACGAGCGTGCGGATGTAGACGATCCGCTCGCCCTTCTTGCCCGAGATCCGTGCCCAGTCGTCCGGGTTGGTCGTGTTGGGCAGGTCCTCGTTCTCGGCGAACTCGTCGACGATCGCGTCGAGCAGGTGCTGCACCCTCAGCCCGGGCTGCTCGGTCTCCAGCACCGACTTGATCGCCGACTTCTTCGCCCGGTCGACGATGTTCTGGATCATCGCACCGGAGTTGAAGTCGCGGAAGTACAGCACTTCCTTGTCCCCGTTGGCGTACGTGACCTCCAGGAACCGGTTCTCGTCGGTCTCCTCGTACATGCGCTCGACCGTGTTCTGGATCATCGCGTCGATCGTGGCCTCCCGATCGCCACCGAACTCCCGCAGGTCGTCGGCGTGGATCGGAAGGTCGGGCGTCAGGTACTTCGAGAAGATGTCCTTCGCACCCTCGGCGTCCGGCCGCTCGATCTTGATCTTCACGTCGAGCCGTCCCGGCCGCAGAATCGCCGGGTCGATCATGTCCTCGCGGTTGGAGGCGCCGATGACGATGACGTTCTCCAACCCCTCGACACCGTCGATCTCCGACAGCAACTGCGGCACGATCGTGGTCTCCACGTCGGACGACACACCGCTGCCTCGCGTCCGGAAGATCGACTCCATCTCGTCGAAGAACACGATCACCGGGGTGCCGTCGGACGCCTTCTCCCGCGCCCTCTGGAAGATCATCCTGATGTGGCGCTCGGTCTCGCCCACGAACTTGTTGAGCAGCTCGGGGCCCTTGATGTTGAGGAAGTAGGACTTCGCGTCCGCCGCTCCCCGAGCCGCGGCCACCTGCTTGGCGAGCGAGTTGGCCACCGCCTTGGCGATCAGCGTCTTCCCGCATCCCGGCGGCCCGTAGAGCAGCACACCCTTGGGCGGGCGCAGCTGGTACTGCGTGTAGAGGTCGGCGTGGAGGAACGGCAGCTCGACCGCGTCCCTGATCTGCTCGATCTGCCGGAACAGGCCACCGATGTCCTCGTACCGCACGTCCGGGACCTCTTCCAGCACGAGGTCCTCGACCTCGGCTTTGGGCACCCGCTCGTAGGCGTACCCGGCCTTGGAGTCGACGAGGATCGAGTCGCCCGACTTGAGGGTCTGCTCGGCCAACGGGTCGGCCAACCAGACCACCCGCTCCTCGTCGGCGTGGCCGACCACGAGCGCGCGGGCACTGCCACCCTCGGTGTCCGGCGCCAGCATCTCGCGCAGGGTGCACACCTCACCCGTGCTCTCGAAGCCACCGCTCTCGACCACGGTCAGCGCCTCGTTGAGCCGGACACTCTGCCCACGCCGCAGCTCCTCGACGTCCACGGAGGGAGACACGGCCACGCGCATCTTCCGCCCCGAGGTGTACACGTCCACGGTGTTGTCGTCGTAGGCGCCGACGAACACGCCGTAACCGCTGGGAGGTTGCGCGAGTCGGTCGACCTCCTCCCGCAGCGCCAGCAGCTGGCTCCGCGCCTCACGCAGAGTCTCGACCAGCTTGTTGTTGCGCTCGGTGAGCTGACTCACCCGCTCGTTCGCCTCGGCCAGCTGCTGCTCGAGCAGCCGGCTCTGACGGGGCGAGTCGGTGAGCTTGCGACGGAGCAGCGCCACCTCCTCCTCGAGAAAGCGGATCTGACGCGCCTGCTCGCTCGACGGGATGTCCGTGCCTCCGGCTCCGCTCATCTCAGAGTCGGCCTCCTCGTGCCGACCTCCGGGAAGGTCGTGTTGCATTTCGGCACCTCCTCGGAATGCATTTCTTTCCACGGTACCGGCGATCACCGACATGAAAAGCCCTATCCGTGTCACGGAATCGGCGCGTCGTCCGGTTGCGGCGGAGTACCCGCTCACCGTCGGCGCGACTCCGCCATGCGGGCCTCATCCGCATGTCACAACGGCAGTGACACCACGTGACGAGGCAGGTGGGCAGAGGTAGGCCGTTCGGGATTCCGACACCCGGGCGTGTAAAAATTCCGTTTACTGCGTTCTTTAGGATTCTCTCGACCCGCCGAGCACTCGGCGGCGCGATCGAGGAAGGGACGTCGTGACTTCTCCCCCACCCCAGTACCCGGGCGGCCAGCCGGGTTTTCCCGACCAATCGGGCGGTTTCGGTCAGCAGGGCCACCCCGGCCAGCAGGGCTACCCGCAGCCCTATCCCGGCCAGCAGGGCTACCCACAGCAGGGTCAGCCCCAGCAGGGCTACCCCGGACAGCAGGCCTCCCCGCAGCAGGGCTACCCGGAGCAGCAGGGCCAGTTCCCGTACCAGGGACAGCCCGGACAGCAGCCGCCCGGCGCCTGGAACGCGGGTCCCCAGTTCGGACAGCAGCCCGGGGGAGGCCCGGCACCGAAGAAGAAGACCGGCCTCATCATCGGCATCGTCGTCGCGGTCGTGCTCCTGGCCGGTGGTGGCGTCACGGCGTTCCTGCTGCTGAGCGGCGACAGTCGGAGCGACAAAGAGCAGGTCACCGAGCTCGCGGACAAGGCGGTGGACGCTTTCAGCGCGCGGGACGCCGACATGCTGAACGACATCTCATGCGGCACCGTCGAGGGCGACCCGAGCAACGTTCCGGAAGGCGCGTACCTGGAGCGGCGTGGTGAGGTCACCATCAAGGGCAACATGGCGACGATTCCGATGGCCAAGGGCATTGTCGGAGACCGGAGCGAGGAAGGAGAGATCATAGCTCGCAAGCAGGGCGGCGAGTGGTGCCTTGAAGTCTCCTGACGACCGGTGACCGTGGTCCGGCGGTTGTGCTCCAGCAGTCGAGTCGTCACTTCGAAAACCCGACGGCCTACCGCGGACACGGTCGTGGTAGGCCTTTCTCCTGTCGCGAACGTGCCGGTGGGCTGGAGTGCCGCTCAGCCTCGGCTGGGCCTGCGCTGCGGACGGGGCGGTGTGACCCCGTCCGCGAGCCGCCGCGTGGTCACGAGGAAGGCCGTGTGCCCGATCATGCGATGCTCCGGGCGCACGGCCAGCCCGACCACGTGCCAGGGCCGCACGAGCGTTTCCCAGGCTTCCGGCTCGGTCCAGCACTTCTGCTCGCGCAACGCCTCCACGAACGTCGACAGCTGCGTCACCGTGGCCACGTAGCCCACCAGCACACCGCCGGGGACGAGCGCCTCCGAGACGGTCGGCAGCACCTCCCACGGGGTCAGCATGTCGAGCACCACGCGGTCGACCTCACCGGTGTGCGTCGCGAGGTCGTCGACGTGCAGCGTCCAGTTCGACGGGCGCTCGCCGAAGAACTTCTCCACGTTGCGGACGGCGTGCTCGGCGTGGTCGGGCCGCACCTCGTACGACGTGACACTGCCCTCCGGGCCGACGGCGCGCAGCAACGAGCACGTCAGCGCACCGGAACCCGCGCCGGCCTCCAGCACCCTCGCCCCGGGGAACATGTCTCCCCACATCACGATCTGGGCGGCGTCCTTCGGGTAGATGACCTGCGCCCCACGCGGCATCGACAGCACGTAGTCGGGCAGCAACGGTCGCAGCGCGAGGTAGGAGGTGCCCTGCGTCGAGGTGACGACCGAGCCCTCGGGCGCTCCGATCAGCGCGTCGTGCGGCACCGCCCCACGGTGCGTGTGGTATTCCTGTCCCTCCGCCAGGACGATCGTGTAGTGCCGTCCCTTCGGATCGGTCAACTGCACCCGGTCACCCGCGCGAAACGGCCCTGCTGACACCGCACCTCCAGTCCACACTCGCCCGCGGACGTGGGGCGAGAACCGCAGGCGATCGTCGCAGACCTGCCCGACGGCCCCGTCACCCGGTCCGGAACGACCGGTTCGGCGCCGCCTCGTACTCCCCTGGCGCGGCGAGCGCGCTGTGCACGTCCTCCAGACACAGGACCCCTGTCGGCCGTCCCTCGCCGTCCACGACGAGGAACTGCCACGTCCCCACCGTGCTGACGTGCCGGGCGACGTCGTCGGGCGAGTCGGACGTGAGCAGGACGGTCTCCGCGCGGATCGGTTCCGCGGCCAGCTCCGCCGGCGACTGCGGTTCGGCCGACGCCAGCCGCACGGCGGCCTCCTCGTCCAGCAACCCGGCCGCCACGCCGTCCGCCCTGACCAGCACGACACCGCGTCCGGCGGACGCGGCGAGCGCCGCCGACACCGGGCTCTCGGCGGGCAGTTGCAGGACCGGGCGCATGAGGTCGGTCACGGACAGCCCCTCCGGCCACGCCCTCCGGTCGTCCGAGCCGAACTCCGCGGTGGCGCCCATCGCCACGAACCACGCGGTCACGACACCCACTCCGAGCCGCAGCCAGCGGTCGTCGCTGTCCTGCGCCAGTCCCCACAGCGCCCAGACCAGCAGACTCACCGCCACGAGCGCGCCACCCACGACCGCCACGCGCGTCCCTATCGAGCGCGCGCCGTGGACCGCCCACACACCGGCCCGCAGCAGCCGGCCCCCGTCGAGCGGGAGACCGGGCAGCAGGTTGAACACGCCGACCGCGGCGTTGGCCACCGCGCACTGCGCCACGAGGAGCCACGTGGCACCACCACCGGGTACCGCCAGAAGCAGCAACCAGCACGCGGCCGCCAACGCGAGCGACACCGCGGGCCCGGCCACGGCGATCAACGCCTCCTGGGCGGGACGGCGTGGCGAGCGCACCACCTCCGACAGCCCACCCAGCAGGAACAGGCGAACCCGCCGCACCGGCACTCCCAGCCGCAACGCCACCACGCAGTGCCCGAGTTCGTGGGCCAGCACCGAGATTCCGAGCAGCACGGCGAACGCCGCCGCCAGCACAGCGGACAGCGTCAGGTCGGCCCGGGGCAGCAGTGCCGACACCAGCGGGGTGTAGAGCACCACGACGAGCAGTGATCCGAACCACCACGACGGCGCGAGCAGCACGGGGACGTCCCCGACTCGAAAGAGCAGCATGCCGCCGTCCGCGGAGTTCGCACTCCGGGACCGGCCGCTGCTGTACTCGCTCGTCGCGCGCACTCGTCGAGGGTAGAACGCACCGTGTTCAAAGCCCGTGATGTCCCGCGTGTCGGTGGCGACTCCGGCCGTCGGCGGACGCGCCGGGCCGCCACGGGGCCACGACGATGTCGTAGGGTCCGGTTACGCTGCCCGGCATGGCGAACGGCAGTACGACCACCGGCACGGCGAGCGCCACCGAGACCGCCACGGAGACCGCCACCGCGACGGCCACCGAGTCGACCGCCGCCGCGGCCCCGCGCACGGAGGTGCGCCGCCCGGCGCTGTCCCCGTCGAGGGCCGGCGACTTCAAGCAGTGTCCGCTGCTCTACCGCTTCCGCGCCGTGGACCGCCTCCCCGAGACGCCCACGAAGGCGCAGGTGCGCGGCACCCTGGTGCACTCGGTGCTGGAACGGCTGTTCGCGCTCCCCCGAGGCGACCGAACCCCCGAGGCCGCGAGAGAGCTCCTCCGTCCTACCTGGTCGGAACTCTCCGAGGAGAGTCCGGAGTGGATGGAGATCTTCACCGACCCGGTTTCCGCGGAGGAGGTCGCCGAATGGCTCACGTCGGCGGAGAAGCTGCTCGACTCGTACTTCGAGCTGGAGGACCCGCGCACCCTCTCCCCGGAGGCGTGTGAGCTCCACGTCGAGACCGAACTGGACTCCGGAGTGCTGCTGCGGGGCTACATCGACCGCCTCGACGTCGCTCCCACCGGCGAGATCCGGGTCGTGGACTACAAGACCGGAGCCGCGCCGAGACTCATCGGTGAGGCGAAGGCGATGTTCCAGATGAAGTTCTACGCCGTCGTGCTCTGGAGGCTGCGCGGAGTGGTTCCGCGGCAACTGAAGCTGCTGTACCTGAGCGACGGTCAGGCCCTCGCGTACACGCCGGACGAGCCGGAACTCGCGCGGTTCGAACGGACGCTGGAGGCCATCTGGCAGGCGATCCTGCGTGCCGGGCGCACGGGTGACTTCCGCCCCAACCCGAGCAAGTTGTGCGGCTGGTGTTCGCACCAGGACCTGTGCCCGTCGTTCGGCGGCACCCCACCGGACTATCCGGGCTGGCCCGAACCCGACCCCGGTGAGGAATCGGCCCTCGATCGCGCGGACTGACCGCGTCGGCGAACGGAGTGAGACGACTTCCGATGGAAACCTTCTACCTGTCCCAGGGTGACGGACGCTACCTCCCCACCCAGCACACGGCCGGCCCGTGGACCCCGGACGCGCAGCATTTCGGCCCACCCTCGGCTCTGCTGGTGCGCGAACTCGAGTCCCTGCCGGACGACGACGAGCGCAAGCTCGCCAGAGTGACGGTGGAGATCCTGGGTCCCGCACCGTTGTCGGAGCTCACCGTCTCCTCCGAGGTGGTCCGGTCCGGCCGGTCGGTGGAGCTGCTGTCGGCCACCCTGGCGGCCGACGACCGCGTGGTGGCGCGCGCGTCCGCGTGGCGGCTCGCCGTCAGCGACACCACGGAGGTCTCCACCACACCCACCTCCACCACACCCACCTCCGTGCTGCCGTCGGTCGACGAGTGCGCGCCCGCCGAGTGGCCGGACGGGTGGCTCGGCGGGTACCTCGACGCCATGGAGTGGCGCGCTGCACGGGGAGCCGTCACCACCGCCGGACCCGCCGCCGTCTGGGCCCGCCAGCGGGTGGCGCTCGTGGACGACGAGCAGCCGAGCCCGCTGCAACGCGTGTTCACCGTCGCCGACTCCGGCAGCGGGGTGTCCCAGGAGTTGGACCCGCGGCACTGGCTGTTCATCAACACCGAACTGACCGTGCACGTGCAGCGCGAGCCGGTGGGCGAGTGGATCGGACTCGACGCCGCGACAACTGTGGGGCCTCGGGGCACCGCGACCGCGCGCAGCACGCTCCACGACGGGGAGGGGCCGGTCGCGGCGGGAGCGCAGGCACTGTTGGTGCGCCGCCGCTGAGGGCTCCACCGAACTCTTTCGGTGACACGGAGCTGACTTTCGCGACATTGATCCACTAACCTGCTCGGAGATCACGAGACGGGAGCTGGGGCACTGTGCAGATCACTTCGGTGGTCAACCAGAAGGGTGGGGTCGGCAAGACGGCCCTGAGCGTCGGGACAGCCGCCGCCCTGGCCGAGCGCGGGCGACGGGTGCTGCTCATCGACCTCGACCCCCAGGGACACGCCACCACCGAGATGTTGGGGCTGGCGGAACCACCTCCGGAGGCGCCGAGCCTCGCCAAGGCCCTGACCAAGACCTGGCGAGGGCCGATCGAGGAACTGGTGATCGCCCACCCTCGGGCCAAGGTCGGCCGAGGCGGCGCGTTCGACGTGATCCCGACCTCGCCCGGCATGTTCGACCTGATCCGGCGGCTCGACCAGTTCCGCGTGCCCGGATGGCAGCTGGCGAGGGTCATCCAGTTCGCGAACTACGACCACGTCGTCATCGACTGCCCGCCCGCGCTGGACGTGCTGACGAACAACGCGCTCGTGGCGAGTCACGGCGTGCTGGTGCCGGTGCAGCCCGACCGCACGAGCATCCGCGCTCTGCGGCTGATGCGCGAGCAGATCGGCTACCTGGAGGCGGCGGTGGGACGGCCACCGCTGGTCTACCACGGTCTCGTTCCGGGTCTGTACCGCAGGCCGGTCTCCGCGTACGCGGCGGCGGCCTTGCGGGAGCTCGAGAGCTTCGACATCCCGGTCCTGGCCCACGTGCCCCTGGGCGTGGTGGTGAACGAGGCCGCGTCCCGCGGGATCCCGGTCACCACGTTCGCTCCGGAGACCGCTCAGGCCGCCGCGTTCCGGGAGATCGCCCGGGTCCTCGACACGGGTGCGGCCGCCGAGGCCACCCCACCGAACCCGCCGGAGCAGGAGTTCGTCTTCGAGGAGTTCATCGCCGAGGTGTCGAGTGCCCGCTCGGCCAACGACAGCGGTGCCCGCCGCAAACTCTACGACCTCCTGCCGAAACGGCACCGCCCCAGCTGATCTGCCGGAGCGGTGCCGTTCGGTGCCGTTCGGTGGCTCAGAGACGGCTGGCGCGGATGTCGGAGGCGAGCACCGCCCGCGCTCCGACGGCGGCGAGCTCGTCCATGATCGCGTTGACGCGTTTGCGAGGCACCATCGCCCGCACCGCGACCCAGTCGGTGTGCGCGAGCGGCGACACCGTCGGCGACTCCAGGCCCGGGGTGATGGCCGTGGCCTTGTCCAGCAGGTCCCGCGGGCAGTTGTAGTCGAGCATCATGTACTGCTGCGCGAACACCACGCCCTGCAGTCGTGCGGTGAGCTGGGCGATCTTCGGCGACTTCTCACCGTCCCTGCGATGCACGAGAACCGCCTCGGACACGCAGATCGGGTCGCCGAAGGCCACGAGGTTGTGTTGCCGCAGAGTGCGACCCGAGCCGACGACGTCGGCGATCACGTCAGCCACACCGAGCTGGATCGAGATCTCCACGGCCCCGTCCAGGCGGATGACCTCGGCCTCGACGCCGTGCCGGGCGAGGTCGTCCCGCACCAGCCTCGGGTACGACGTGGCGAGGCGCTTGCCCTGCAGGTCGACGACCGACCACTCGCGGCCCGCCGGAGCCGCGTAGCGGAACGTGGAGCCACCGAAACCGAGCGACAGCGTCTCGTCCACCGGAGCACCCGAATCGAGCGCGAGGTCGCGGCCCGTGATTCCGAGGTCCAGCTCCCCCGAGCCCACGTAGATCGGGATGTCCTTCGGCCGGAGGAAGAAGAACTCGACGTCGTTCGCGGGGTCGGGCACGGTCAGATCGCGCTGCTCATGTCGCTGCCGATAACCCGCCTCAGCGAGCATCTCCGACGCCGGCCCCGCCAGCGCTCCCTTGTTCGGCACTGCGACCCGCAGCATGTTGGTGTCCTTCCTCACTGACCGTTCTGACACGACGCCGTGATCGGGCACGGCTCGCACCGTTCACTCTCACCGGTGCGTGGTGCTCGGCGCCACCCGCTGACGCGAGACGGCGCTCACAGGTGGCGGTAGACGTCCTCGAGCGTGAGCCCCCGGCCCAGCATGAGCACCTGGACCCGGTACAGCAGCTGGGAGACCTCCTCCGCCAGCCGCTCGTCCGACTCGTACTCGGCGGCGATCCAGACCTCGCCGGCCTCTTCCAGCACCTTCTTGCCCTGCGCATGGACTCCGGCCGCCAGCGCCTCGACGGTGCCCGATCCTTCGGGGCGGGTGCGGGCCCGCTCGGTCAACTCGGCGTACAGCTCGTCGAAGGTTTTCACGGCTAGGATCCTCCCATCCTGCGCCCCTTTCCCGTCGAGCGACCCAGTGGCCCCCCGCGGGAACAGAGCGGGGCCAGACGGAGTTGACTTGTCCGACGACATCCACTTTGCTGAATTCGACTCGTCACCGTGCGACAACGAAAGGTCGTGGTATGGAGAACGAGAGGCTTCCGGGCGAAAATGCCGGCTCGCGGTCCCGGAAAAGGCATTTCGACGTGCGGTTACCCGAGCAGGTCAAGCGCATCGACCAGGACACGGAGTACTGCTCCGTCCTGCTG
The DNA here is from genome assembly GCF_000231055.2 of Saccharomonospora azurea NA-128. Classification (GTDB taxonomy): domain Bacteria; phylum Actinomycetota; class Actinomycetes; order Mycobacteriales; family Pseudonocardiaceae; genus Saccharomonospora; species Saccharomonospora azurea. The sequence goes on from NZ_CM001466.1 coordinate 924,390, forward strand.
GACGGCGAGTGGCAGAAGATCCGTTTCCACGATTACGATCGGATCTTCGCCATTCCCGGACTGTACGAACAGCTATTCCACGACATTCTCGACTGCCGTTCCCCGGACGTCGTGGGCAAGCTGCTGAAAGAGGAACTCCAGCGCGACAATGTGAGTCCTTCGTCACTTCGAGTACTCGACCTCGGCGCGGGCAACGGACTCGTGGGCGCGCAGATGCGCACCGTGGGTGCCGGATATCTCGTCGGCGTGGACATCATCCCGGAGGCCCGGGACGCGGCACTGCGCGACCGGCCGGAGGTCTACGACGACTACCACGTGCTCGACATGACCGACCTGACGGAGCAGGACCGGGCCACGCTGGCGCGGCACCGGTTCACCGCGTTGTCGTGCGTGGCGGCACTCGGGTACGGCGACATCCCGCCCGAGGCCTTCCGCACCGCCTACAACTTCGTCGCCGACGGCGGATGGATCTCCTTCACCATCAAGGACCGCTTCCTCTCGGAGGGAGACACCTCCGGGTTCGCCCGGCTCATCGAGCGGGCCAAGGAGACCGGCCTCCTCGACGTGCGGATGTCGGAGCGCTACCGGCACCGGCTCAACGTCCGTGGTGAGCCACTCCACTACGTCGCCGTGGTGGGCAGGAAGCAGGCCGACATGCCCGCCGACCTGCTGTCCTGACCGACTCCGCGAGCGCCGCCGAACCACCTCAGACGGAGCGCGCGAGCTCCGCGAGGGTTGGGACGTCGACGCCCACGAGCGACGAACGGAACACCCGACGCCTCCCGGGCTGCACCGGCACCTCGTGGGGAACCACGAGGACAGTGCAGCCCGCGGCGGCTGCGGACTCCGCCCCCACGGGCGAGTCCTCCACCGCGACACAGCGTGCGGGATCGACTCCCAACAGTCGCGCCGCCCGGAGATAGGGCTCGGGGTGCGGCTTGTTGAGCCCGTCCACCTCGTCCCCGCAGACCGTCACGTCGAACATGTCGTGGCCGATGGTGCGCAACGCCAGCTCGGTGAGCTCCCGCTCGGTCGAGGTCACCAGAGCCGACGGCACGCCCGCCGCGCGCACGGCGAGCAGGGCGTCCCTCGCCCCGTCACGCCATGGGATCGCGTCGGCGAACAACGTCTTGATCCGGTTCCGGATCCAGTCGGACACCTCGGCGATGGCGGCGTCGTCGGCCGGCTTACCGGACGCCTCCAACAACGAGCGGGACGTCACCGCCATGTTCGCGCCGACGAGCGCGGACCTCTGCTCGGGCGTCAGCGTTCCACCCAACCAGTCCACCGCCCCGTACAGGGCGACCGTCCACAACTTCTCCGAATCGACGAGCGTCCCGTCCATGTCCCAGAACACGGCAGCGACATCGTCCACAGCGGACTCCTCGTCCACGTCATCTCCTCGGTCCTCGAATCGATCGGCGTCGATACCGGCCACGCTGCCCGCCGACAACGCGCGTCACCTCGTCGGGATGACGGCAAGCGTTCCCCGACAGCCTACGGTGAGCGAAACCCCCTTCCGACCCGGCCGTTCACGCCGGATCGTGCGCGAACATCGACGAACACCGACGCATGCCGGAATCACCCGCGCTGCGCCGTAGGCTTGTGGGTGTGAGCACGCCCTTCGACGAGACGACACAGGAGCGGTCCGCCCCGAAGCCGGTGATGGTGCTGGCTTTCGAGGGCTGGAACGATGCCGGTGACGCGGCCACCACCGCTGTCGAGCACCTGCAGCTGAACTGGGACGCCAAGCCGCTGGCGGAGATCGACCCGGACACCTACTACGACTTCCAGGTCAACCGCCCCACCGTGCGCCTGGTGGACGGCGTCACGAGACGCGTCGAATGGCCGACGACCCGGCTCGCGGTGTGTCGGCCGGAGGGCTACGACCGCGACATCGTTCTGGTGCACGGCCCCGAACCGAACATGCGGTGGCGAGCGTTCTGCGAGGAGCTGCTCGCCCACGTCGACCGGCTGGAGGTGTCCAGCGTCGTCACTCTCGGTGCACTCCTGGCCGACACAGCGCACACCCGCCCCGTCCCGGTCAGCGGCACCGCGTATGACGCCGACGCGGCGGCTCGGTTCGGTCTGGAGCGCAGCCGCTACGAGGGCCCCACGGGCATCGTCGGGGTGTTCCAGGACGCGTGTGTCCAGGCTGGGGTGCCCGCCGTCTCCGTCTGGGCGGCCGTCCCGCACTACGTGTCGCATCCGCCGTCGCCCAAGGCCACCCTGGCCCTGTTGCGGAAGCTGGAGGACGTCCTCGACGTCCGCATCCCCCTGGGCGCGCTGCCCGAGCAGGCCGAGGAGTGGCAGCAGACGGTCACGGAGATGACCGACGAGGACGACGAGGTGAGCGAGTACGTGCGCAGCCTGGAGGAGCGGGGCGACGCCGAACTCGTGCTCGACGAGAACAGCGGCGACAAGCTCGCCGCCGAGTTCGAACGCTACCTGCGCAGACACGGCCGCGGCGGCACCGCGGGAGACGGCGGCTCCTCGGGCCCGCCCGGCCGCTGACGCCGCCCGCCCCGCGTCACAGCAGGCGCCGCACCGGCACCGGGCCCCGCGCACGACGACGCCATTCCCTCGGATAGCCGAGGGAGACCTCTTCGAAGCGGACCCCGTCGACCGTCGTGGTGCGCGGGATGTGGAGGTGCCCGTAGACAGCGAGCTCGGCGCGGTACTGCACGTGCCAGCGCTCCGTCTCCCGGGTGCCGCACCAGAGCACGAACTCGGGGTAGATGAGCGGCTCGGTGGGGTGCCGGTGCAGCGGCCAGTGCGAGACCAGCACGGTGCCGTGGTCCTGCGGGATCTCGGCCAGCCGCTTCTCGCTGTACTCCAGCCGTCGCGCGCACCACTCCTGCCGGTTCGGATACGGGTCGTGGTGGAGCAGGAACTCGTCGGTGCAGACGACACCGGCTTCGCGCGCCTGTCGTAGCGCCTCGGCGACGGAGACACCCTCGGCGGGAGCGGCACGCCAGCTGTAGTCGTAGAGCACGAACAGCGGCGCGACGGTCAGCGGCCGCTCGGCGTGCGGCCACACGGGGAAGGTGTCCTCGGGGGTGCACACGTCGATCTCGCGGCAGCGTCGCACCAGTTCCCGGTACCGCTGCTCCCCGCGATGCTGGTCGGGATCCTGCGCGGTGGTCCACAGCTCGTGGTTGCCGGGCACCCACACCACCGTGGCGAACCGCTCCCGCAGCCTGGCGAGGGTGTCGACGACCGTTCCCATCCGCTCACCCACGTCGCCGGCGACGATCAGCCAGTCGTCGGGGCTCTCCGGGGTGATCTGGTCCACGAAGGGTTCGTTCCCCTGGTGCGTGACGTGCAGATCGCTGGTCGCGTACAAGTTGGGCACGCGCCCACGGTAGCCGTGCACACCGGCGGCCAGGCAGAGACTCCGAGAAACCTGTGGCAGCAGTTCGGCGGGCTCGATATAGTCGATTCCGCCATGAAGAACTGACACCGAGTCCGCACCCGCGTCCGAGGCCGAGCCCGGCGGGTGGTCACCCTTCGTCGACGGGTCGGTGTCCTCATGTCTTCGTCTCTTTCCCTTCGTGTTCGCGACCTCACGTTCTCCTACCCCGACCGGGTCGTGTTCGACGGACTGAACCTGACCGTCGGAGCAGGCCGCCGGATCGGCCTGGTCGGCGAGAACGGCGTGGGCAAGTCGACGCTGTTGCGCCTGCTGGCCCGGCAGCTCCCGCCGCAGGCGGGCGAGATCGAGGGCGGCGGGGACATCGGCTTCCTGCATCAGGAGCTGCCGTTTCCGCCCACGGCGCTGATCTCCGACGTCCTCGACGACGCGCTGCGCGAGATCCGGGCGGCGCTCGCGCGGCTCGACGTGCTCGCCGAACGTCTGCAGGACGATCCGGACGAATCCGCACTGCTCGACGAGTACGGCCGGGTGCTGGAGTGGGCGCAGGCCCACGAGGCCTGGGACGCCGATCGCCGGGCGGACCTGGTTCGCGCCGGGCTGGGACTGTCGGCGCTCGCCCCGAGTCGCCCGCTTCACACGCTGTCCGGAGGCCAGCGCTGCCGACTCGCCCTCGCCGCACTGCTGATCCGCGCACCGCGGACCCTGCTGCTGGACGAACCGACGAACCACCTCGACGACGACGCTCTGACCTTCGTGGAGAAACACCTGTCGTCGGTGTCCGGCATCGTGGTGCTCTCGTCGCACGACCGCGTGTTCCTCGACGCGGTGTGCACCGACATCGTCGACCTGGATCCGGCGCTGGGCGGTCCGACCCGCTACGGCGGCGCGTATTCCGAGTACCTGGAACACAAGCGTGCCGAACGCGCCCGCTGGGAACAGCGCTATGCGGAGGAGCAGCGGCAGCTGAAGGAGCTACGCCACGCGGTGCACGTCACCGCCCGGCAGGTGTCGCCGAACCGGGCGCCGCGCGACAACGCGAAGATGGCCTACGACTACGCGGGCGGGCGCGTGCAGAAGCAGGTCTCCCGACGGGTCAGGGCCGCCCGGCTGCGACTGTCCGAACTCGAGCGCGACCAGGTACGCCGACCACCGCGGCCGCTCCGGTTCACCGGCGACCTCGACGCCGACCTCGGAGAACCACGCCGGCTCCTCGCCGCACGGGACGTGGCCGTCGCCGGACGCCTGGCGGCGGTGTCCGAACTGGACGTCCACGTCGGTGACGGCTCCACGTCCCGGCTGCTGGTCACGGGAGGCAACGGTGCGGGCAAGTCCACGCTGCTGTCGGTCCTCGCCGGACGCCTCACCCCTACGCGGGGCACGGTCGAGCGTGCCCGAGGCGTGCGGGTGGGACTGCTGGAGCAGGACGTGAGCTTTCCCGACCCCACGCGGACACCCCGGCAGCTCTACGACACCGCGAACCGCGATCGCCCCGCTCCTCCACTGACGTCGTTGGGGCTGCTCGCGCCCCGAGAGCTGGACCGGCCCGTCGGGGCACTGTCCGTCGGGCAACGACGGCGGGTGGCGCTCGCACTGCTCATCGCCCACCCACCGCACGTGCTGCTGCTCGACGAACCGACCAACCACCTCTCGCTGACGCTGGCCGAGGAGCTGTTCGAGGCGCTCGACACCGCCGCCCCCGCGGTGGTGCTGGCCTCACACGACCGTTGGCTCCGCCGCCGGTGGAGCGGTGCGGAACTCGCCCTGCGCCCCGTGTGACGCCGGACTACAGCACCACGCCCAGCAACGAGTCGGCCGCCGAACGCACGAGCGCGGGAGCGGACTCGTCGGGTCCGCCGTGGCGGAGGGTCTCGTCGACCCACGCGTCGACGGCCGCGAGTGCCTTGGGCGTGTCGAGGTCGTCGGCGAGGTGGTCGCGCAACCGGTCGAGGGTGGCCTCGGCGGCAGGACCCGACGGCGCGGAGGCCGCCTGGCGCCAGCGCGCCAACCGCGCCTCGGTTTCGGCCAGCAGCGCGTCCGTCCACGCCCGGTCGGACCGGTAGTGGCCGGCGAACAGGGCGAGCCGGATGGCGGAGGGATCGACGCCGTCCGCCCGCAGGCGCGAGACGAACACCAGGTTGCCCTTCGACTTCGACATCTTCTCGCCGTCGAGGCCGATCATTCCCGCGTGAACGTAGTGGCGCGCGAACGGATGTTCACCCGCGAGCGCCTCGGCGTGGGCGGCACTGAACTCGTGGTGCGGGAACGCGAGGTCCGAACCACCGCCCTGCACGTCGAAGCCGATGCCGAGGCGGTTGAGCGCGATCGCGCTGCACTCGATGTGCCAGCCGGGACGACCGCGTCCCAGACTCGTGTCCCAGGCCGGCTCGCCCTCGCGTTCAGCCCGCCACAGCAGGGCGTCGAGCGGGTCGCGCTTGCCCGGTCGGTCGGGATCGCCGCCACGCTCGGGGAAGAGCGCGCGCATGGTCTCCTCGTCGTAGCCCGACTCGTAGCCGAACCGGCCGGTGTAGGAGCGATCGAAGTAGACGTCCGGGTACTCCGGATCGTCCACGCGGTACGCGGCGCCGCTCGCCAGCAGTTTCTCGATCACCTCGACGATCTCGGGGATCGACTCCACCGCGCCGACGAACTCCCGCGGCGGCAGCACCCGCAGGGCTTCCATGTCCTCGCGGAAAAGCGCGGTCTCCCGCAGGGCCAGCACGATCCAGTCGTCGTCGTCCCGCTCGGCCCGCTCCAGCAACGGGTCGTCGATGTCGGTGACGTTCTGCACGTAGTGCACCTCGTGCCCCGCGTCCAGCCACAACCGGTACACGAGGTCGAAGGCGAGGTAGGTCGCGGCGTGCCCGAGATGCGTGGCGTCGTACGGCGTGATGCCGCACACGTACATGCGGGCGAGGCGGCCCGGAGCGGTGGGACGAAGCTGGCCGGTGGCCGTGTCGTGGAGCCTCAGGGGGCGCGGGCTTCCGGGAACACGTGGTACGGCGACCGAGGACCAAGTCTGCATACCCTCAACCCTATGCGCGCGTGCCCGTCACCGTTCCGCGTGGTGGACAGGCTCCCAGACCCGCGTCACACCCTCGCGAAGCTCCTCGCCGGTGGGAGCCTCCTCCGGGTCGAGCACCCACTGGATCGCGAGGCCGTCGCACACGGCGACGACGAAACCGGCCACCGCCTTCACCCGCGGGTCGTCGGGGGTGCTGCCGTCGCCGAGCGAGCGCGCGACCAGGTCGGCGACCCTCGCGCGGCACCGCCGGTAGTGCCGCGCGAACTGCTCCCGCAACGCGGGATCGCGCTCGGCCTGCGCCAGCGCCTCCAGGTACGACACCGTGAGCTCGCGGTGAGCGGGAAGCCCGTCGAGCATCGCGGCCCACGCCGAGAACCCGCGGTCCGCCGTCGACGCGGCGGGGTCGGCCATCGCGATGCGGGCCAGCGCCTCGGTCCACGCCTCGACGGCCTCACCGATGGCCTCGTTGAGCAGGCCTTCCTTCGAGCCGAAGTGGTATCCGATGGAGGCCAGGTTGGTGCCCGACTCGGCCACGAGGTCGCGAGCCGTGACGCGCGCATAGCCCTTCGTGCGCAGCAGTCGCCGCGCGGCGGCGAGCAGATCCTGCCGATGGCCCACGTCGTCGAGCGTACGACACGGCCTGGACACCCGATCTATACGCGCGTATAAAACGCGCATGGCGACCGACATCACACAGCCTGTCGTGCGGCTCGACGACCTCACCGCGACCCACGAGCCTCCCGGCTCCCGCCTGCCGGTGCTCGCCCAGACCGCGCTGTTCGGGTTGTTCCGCCAACACTGGCTCCCCCGGCTGCGGCGCCGCTACGGCGACGTCGTGCGGCTGCGCATCTATCCCGGCCGGTCCGTCGTCCTCCTCTCCGACGTCGAGCACATCCGCGGCGTCTTCGCCGGGCCCGCCACCGTGTTCCACGCCGGTGAGGGCAACGTGATCCTCAAGCCCGCGATGGGCGAACACTCCGTCCTGCTCACCGACGAGGACGTGCACCTGCGCGCCCGCAAGCTGCTCATGCCCGCCTTCAACGGCGCCTCGCTGCGCGGCTACCGCTCCATGATCGCCGACCTGGCGGAGGCGGAGGTGCGGCGCTGGCCGGCGAACCACGCGTTCTCCTCCCACGCGCGCATGCAGGCACTCACCCTGGAGGTCATCCTGCGCGTCGTGTTCGGCGTGGCCGAGGGACCGCGGCTCGACGAACTGCGTCACCTGCTCGCCAGGATCGTCGACGTCGGACCGGTCGAGTTGATCGGCTGGTCCAATCCCGGCCTGCAGCGCACGGGACCGTGGAAGCGTTACGCGCTCGCGCAACGCCGCGTCGACCGCCTGCTGTACGCCGAGATCGCCGAGCGCAGGAGGGCCACCGACCTCGACCGGCGTCGCGACGTGCTCTCCCGGCTCCTCTCCGTCTCCGCGAACTCCGACGAGGCTGCGCTGACCGACGCCGAGCTGCGCGACCAGCTGATCACCCTGCTCCTCGCCGGGCACGAGACCACCGCCACCGCCCTCGCCTGGACCCTGCACGAGCTCGCCCGCGACCCCGAGGAACTCGCGAAGGCGACCCGCGCGGCCGACGACGGCGACGAGAAGTACCTCGAAGCCGTGGTGAAGGAGGCCCTGCGCCTGCACCCGGTGATCTCGGAGGTGGCGCGCCGGCTCACGCGCGACATCCAGATCGGCGACGTGCGCATTCCGGCGGGCCACACGGTGATGCCGGCGATGGCTCTCGTGCACGCCGACACCGAGCACCACCCCGAGCCGGGGCGGTTCCGCCCGGACCGGTTCCTCGACGGCGGCCCCGCGCCGGGGACGTGGTTCCCCTTCGGCGGCGGAGTCCGCCGCTGCCTCGGCGCGGGCTTCTCGCAACTGGAGTCGGTCGTCATGCTGCGGGCGATACTCGCCCACCACCGGATCGCACCCGACCGCGCGCTCCCGGAACGAACCAAGGTGCGCAACATCACGATGGTGCCCGCACGCGGCGCCCGCATCGTCGCCACACCCCGAGTCGATCACTCTTTGTGACAATTCAACCCACATAGCGTAACGACATGGTGACGTTCCCCACATAGGCTGGGGCCTTCGACTCGAGGAAGGCCCGACAGGGCACCGAGGTCCACCGAGGTGAAAGGGGTGCGTGATGTCGACGACGAGCGCGACTGGCGGCGGTGGCACGGGGACCGGCCGGTATCTGGTGCTGTTGCAGGAGGACGCCGCCGCAGCAGGGCTTCGCACGATGGCGCGCGTGGCGGGCCTCCGGGCGGCCAGCACAGCGGACGTCAGCAGCTTCCGCACCGCGGACGCACTGAGCGGCGCGGACGGGCTGCTGTTCCACGACCTCGGCGTCGCCGTGGTCACGGCGGCTCAGGACCAGGCCGACGCACTGCTGCGCAGCATCGCCGACCGGGGGCCCATCGCCCGGATCGAGCCGGAGCGCATGGTCCGAGCCTATTCGGCACCGCCCGTCGAGCCGGGCGAGAGCGGCGAGGACACGACGGAGGGCCGTGGCCCTTCTCTCGCCGAGGCCTCACTGACGTGGGGCCTGCGGGCGCTCGGCGCCCAGGACGGCAGCGCCACCGGCGCAGGAATCCGCGTCGCGGTGCTCGACACGGGCTTCACCGTCGATCACCCCGACTTCGCCGACCGCGACGTCGAAGCACGGTCCTTCGTGGACGGCGAGGACGTCGCCGACGGGCACGGGCACGGCACCCACTGCATCGGCACGGCGTGCGGCCCACGCACTCCGGACGAAGGTCCCGGCTACGGGGTCGCACCCGGCGCCGAGATCTACGCGGGCAAGGTGCTCAGCAACGCCGGCACCGGCACGGACGGCGACATCCTGTCCGGCATCGCGTGGGCGGTGAACAGCGGCTGCGCGGTGGTGTCACTCTCCCTCGGCTCCCCCACCCAGCCCGGGGAACCGCACTCGGAGACGTTCGAGACGGTCGCCCGGCGCGCCATGCGCCGCAACACGCTGATCGTGGCGGCGGCGGGCAACGAGAGCGACCGCGCGGGTGGGGTCGTCGCCCCGGTCAGTCACCCCGCCAACTGCCCATCGGTGCTGGCTGTGGGCGCCGTCGACGCGTCGATGGCCGTGGCCAACTTCTCGTGCGGCACCGTCGACCCGAACGGCGCCGTGGACGTCGTCGGGCCGGGCGTGAACATCCACTCCAGCTGGACGATGCCCGAACGCTACAACTCGATCAGCGGCACCAGCATGGCCACGCCGCACGTGGCGGGTGTCGCGGCGTTGATCGCCGAGAAGCACGGCGCCCGGGCCTGGGAGCTGTGGGCTCGCCTCGGTCAGTCGGCGCAGCGACTGCCGCTGCCGTCCACCGACGTCGGCGCGGGCCTGATCCAAGCCCCCTGACCGCCGTGTCCGCAGCTCCGGTACCCGTGTCCGCAGCTCCGGTACGCGTGTCCGCAGACTGCGGACACGCCGACACCCAGTGCAGACACACGTCGCTGAACTGCGGACACGCGTGCGCAGGACGCGGACACGATGCGAGGCGGCGGCGGGCTTCCCACCTCAGGCGCCGGCCGCCGCCTCCACCTTCGCGACGACGGCACGCTCGACCGCGTCCTTGTCCAGCCCGAGCCCGGACAGCGGCCCCGTCCCGTCCTCGTCGTCCAACAACGCCAGCAGGACGTGCTCGGTCCCGATGTAGTTGTGCCCCATGCGCAGGGCCTGCCGGAACGTCAACTCCAGGACCTTGCGGGCGTTCTGGTCGTACGGGATCAGCTCGGGCACCTCGTCCTCGCGCGGCGGCAGGACCGAGCTCACGGCCTCGCGCACCGCACTCGCGGTCACGCCCTGGTCCTCCAGCACCATGGCCGCGATCGCCTGAGGCTCGCTGAGCAGACCCAACGCCAGATGCGCGGGGGTGATGAGGGAATTGCCCGCCGCCCGCGCTTCCTCCTGCGCAGCCATGATCGTCTTGCGGGCGCGCGGGGTGAAGCGCTGGAACCCTTCGGACGGGTCGAGCGTCAGCGGCTCGGACTTCGGCACGAACCGTTTCTGGGCGGCCTGCTTGCTGACCCCCATGCTCCGCCCGATGTCGGTCCAGGACGCACCCGACCGCCGCGCCTGGTCGACGAAGTGGCCGATGAGGTGGTCCGCCACGTCGCCGAGGTGCTCGGCCAGCAACACCGCGTCGGAGAGCTGTTCGAGGATGTCGGGACGCGTCTTCTTGATCGCGTCGATGAGGTCGTCGAGCCGGATCGTCGGGGGCTTGATGGGCATGTCCGTCATGCGTCAACGATAGGTTGACGATCCAGCTATCGTCAACCTATCGTTGACGCCATTCACGACGCGGACCTCGACTTCGACGAGCTCGCCGCCCGACGTGCCGCCACGAACAGTCCCAGCGCCACGATCCCGGCCGCGGCCGCCACGACGGGAAGCTGCGCGAGGCCACCGGCCCCGAGCACCGCACCGCCGATCGCCCCTCCCGCGGCGACACCGAGGTAGGTGCCCGACGTGTTCAACGCGAGCGCCTGCGTGGCCACCGGTCCCGCGAGCAGATGGAGCCGCGCCTGGACCGCGGGCGAGTTCCAGAAGGCGGCCCCACCCCACACCGCCACCACCGGCACCAGCAGCACGACCGGCACCGGTCGCCACGGCCAGAGCGCCAGGAGCGCCGCCATCGCGGCGACGAAGGCCGCGACCCCGGCGATCAGGGCGCGGTCCGGACCCCATCGATCGGTCGCGACACCGCCCGCCCAGATGCCGAGCATCCCCGCCGCACCCGACACCGCGAACAGCACACCAGGCTGTCCCGGCCCGGCGTCGGCCAGCGCGTCGACGTAAGGCGCGAGGTAGGTGAGCACCATCATCGACCCGAGCATGAGCACGAGATTCGCCGCGAGCCCGAGGGACACGGCGGGACGCACCAGGATCGCGAGCTGCTGCCGCACGGGCAGCGCCTCCCGCACTCCCGTGCCCGGCGGGAGAACGAACCGGGCCGCCACGCCGAAGACCAGGCCCGCGACGGCCATGAACGCGAACGTCGTCCGCCACCCGAACGCTCCCCCGATCCACGTGCCTACGGGCACGCCCACGGCGATCGCGCCGGTGACCCCGAACGCCACCACCGCCACGTACCGGCCCACCCGCTCCGCCGGCGCGAGCGCGGCGGCCGTGCCGAACAGCACGGGCGTCGCCGCG